>JBEEIB010000145.1:0-5366 GCA_041167675.1 Verrucomicrobiota bacterium | reverse complement strand
TTGAAAACCGTAAGTATGCCGGCGTTTGTTTTCCTACCTTGCTAAATACCGCGGCCTTCGAATACCTCGTAATATCGTTGGTGATCGTCAAAGTGCCGTGTGCGGCCGATCCTTTCGCGTGAACGATGCGCTCGGGAATACGCTCGCGATTGAAGGTTGCCAACTTTTCCAGCAGCCAATAGTCCTGGAGCAACACCGGACCACGCGGTCCGGCGGTGATGCTGTTTTGGTTATCTTCGACTGGAGCTCCGGATGCCGTAGTCAAAGTTTCGGGCGGAATAGGTTCTTGTGACATATTTGGTCCTGTGAACGATTGCTCAGATGCAGTAGCCGATCCTTTTATAGGTTTGAAATATAAGTTTCCTATGTCTAGGATAGGAGCAGCCTATGGAGATGCATCAGCTCCGTTATTTTGCTGCCGTCGCCCGAACCGGTAATTTCAGCCGGGCCGCCCGAGAATGCCGCGTAGCACAGCCCTCTCTCAGTCAACAGATCCTGAAGCTGGAGGATGAGGTCGGTGAACGGCTGTTCGAGAGGACACAGCGCCGCGCCCTCTTAACTCCGGCCGGTTCGTTATTTCTGCCTCATGCGCTGAACATCCTGGAAGCGGCCGAGCGCGGGCGCCAGGAGATTAGTGAGATGGGCGGCCAAGTCCGGGGAAAGATCCTGCTCGGCGCGCTTCCGACTATCGCCCCTTACTTTCTGCCCAATATCATCCGTTCTTTTCGAACCAAATATCCCGGAGTCGAACTGATTATTCATGAGGAGACCACGCAGCAACTCCTGCGAGGCTTAGAGGAAAAAGAGCTCGACCTTGCGCTGCTTAGCGATGCGTCGCCAAACTCCCGAATTGAGATCCGGCAGCTCTTCAGCGAGGAACTCTTGCTCTGTCTGCCGGCGGCACACCCGTTGGTTGAGCAAAAGAAAGTAGTCGCCAGCAATCTGCAGCACGAAAAATTCATTCTCATGCAGGATGGCCATTGTCTTGGTGCTCAAGCCCAGCAGTTTTGTGAAACCAAGGGATTCCATCCCGAAATCAGCTGTCGCAGCGCCCAAATCGGTACAGTGCTCGCTATGGTACAGGCTGGACTAGGGATCTCACTGATTCCTGAAATGGCTCTGGCGGGGGCACCGCGAGATGGAATCGTCTACCGCTCGCTCGATGGCGTCCGGCCTCGACGAATACTTGCTCTGGCTCTGCCGGGACAGCGCAAATCGAGTCTCTGCGTAACCGAATTTGCAAAGTTTGTGCGGAGTCATAGCCGCGAAGCGGCGAGGTCACGCACCATGTGAAAGTATTCGTATCCTGCGATTTGCTTTCTGCCTTGAGTGCGAAACTCGAGTCGTTCATACAAGCGTTTTGCGCCTGAATTTTCTATATCAACCAGGAGGCCAATGCGATCGCGTTCGAGCCTAAGCGCCTGTTCACATGATGCCTCAATCAAATCCCGCCCGAATCCGCGTCCTTGGCATTTGGGATCAACGCTGATGGTGTCCAGATAAAATTCAGAAGGTTCAGCTTCGGTGGGAATACAATAATCAGAAAGGCCTAACCTTTGGATCGCAGCTTTCTCAAGCGGTTCATCTAATGCTCTGGCGATGGAGCCATCATAGATGAGCGCGACACCGACAACCTCTCGACTTCGGTCGACGACATTTTCCACATCTTCCATGACGAGGGTGTTTTGATAGCTGACCCGGTTGTCCTTTCGCCGAAAGAATCCGTCCAGAATACGATCCGCGTCCTCACGATTGTTCGTTCCGGTCAAAACAAAGGCAATCGACCCGATTGCTTGAAGGATGAGAGGAACCGCTCTTGGAGCGTCGCCGGGCACGGCGGGCCTGATCATTCAAGCATCCTAGGCACCGCTACGCGGTGATGACAAATAGCAAATAGCAGATAGCAGATTCGGCTCTTGGATATGCGCTCTCGATCGGCCGCCTGACCGCAGTTGCCAGCTCACACCATCGAATCGGCCGGTTGTAGCCTGGTCGAACACTGCCCCTTTTGCTATTTGCTATCTGCTATTTGTCATCACCACGAAGTGGTGCTGCTTTTGTTATTCGGCATCATCGCGTAGCAGTGGAGCGCAACTTCCTGTGATGACACGGGTTAGAAAACTTGTATGAAATCCCTACCCTTGCTCCGTGTTGTCCCAGCGTTAATGCTGGCGGTCACGGTAGCTACATCCTACGCTGCCGAAAAAGGCACTCCACCTCCTCCTCCCTCGGCGACCGCGGTTCCCAAAACACCCGAAACCGCCGATCAACGTTTAGCCAACCTCAAACAAGAGGTTAATTTAACGCCCGCTCAGGTGAAAAAGGTTAAGCCGATCATCGAAAAGTATGTCGCAGACATCAACGCGATTAAGAACGATACCAAGGCTACCAAGGAGGAAAAGGACGCAAAACGGAACGCGCTGCGCAAGCAGTACAATGACCAGATCAATGCGATCTTGACCCCAGAGCAACAGGCGAAGTGGAAGGCCGCCAAAAAGGAGATTTTCGCGAAGCAGCCAAGCCCGACGCCGACTCCCAAGAAGCCTTAACCGCGACCACTACGTGGTGATAGTAAATAGCAGATAGCAAATTCGGCTATCTGCTATTTCGCCGAAGTATGGATCATGGCGACCGTTGCCGGTCGGCCTGAATCGAACAGGCCAGTTTGAGCCCGACCGATTACTGACCATTCTTTGCTGTCTGCTACCTGTCATCAGCGCGTAGCGATGGTGACTGCCAAGCATCGAGCGGGATCCCAGTTGGCTTACCGTTTTCCAAAACGTTGCCGCTCATGAGATCTCGGTAATAATCAGTCCATCCGGAAACCGGCGACTGATTATATCCGTGTAGCGCACCACCATCTGCATCTCCATGCGGCATCGGGTAACCTTGGCTGGCGAAGAAGGCACAGGCTCCGTGCAGCCACTCGTGCAGCCACACTTCACCGATCACTGGTATCTGCCATCTCCATGACTCGGTGTTAGCCACTGCGGCATAGGTTGCTTCGTTCGACCAGCGGGAAGCGGCAATAGCTAGCCCCCCATCCTCCCGATTGTATCGAGAGATCACCTGCCAAATCTCTCTGTGGCCAGAGCACAAATATCGAGTCATAACTGCCGGCCGGCGCAAATCGATCAATCTCTTCGCGAGTATCATCGGGAGATGGCCAAAACATTCCTTGTCCGATCTGAGTCACGGAAATGAGTTGTCTCTCAATTGGATGGATCTGGTATTCGATACCAGCCCTTCCTGAGGTGAGCTCTTCGACCAGCGCAGGAAATTGTGCAAATGAGTCGACTGCATCCCGTAACTCTTGCTCCGACAATGCGTGGACAAAGCGTTTTGATCGCTTCCCTTGGTAGCGATATCTCACATCGATACTCGAATAGATGAGAAGCAATGATTTCCAAAGGGTCATTGCGATCAACTCACGAATGCAGGAAATAAACTTGGCTGTTTTTTAGTGGGTACAAACGAGCTCGTAGGAGGATTCATAATCTCGCACCAGTTGAGGCTACTACGCAGCTGACATCTGCTCCCGCAGTAATTCATAAGGAGCCGCCGAAACGTTTCAACACCGCAACGCTTAATCACCCGTACGGATAATACATCCACAAAGGTTAGGGCGATACACGTCGTCGAGCGATAGCGAGACGACGTGTGACCCGCCCGCAACGCTTCGCGTAGCTCCCGATATCCTTACACGGAGTGTTTCGCTTGGCCATGCGGGTAGGGCCAATTTGCGGCGGCGTGCGCAGAGGCTCACAGTTCGGCGGAGTCGGGTTTCGCCTACCCGTGGGTGGTTTCGCAAAGAAGAAAAAGGCATCAGATTGGTAGAGGAGTATTCTCGGTTAGTGCAGTTGAGGCATACACATATCCCCTGCGCAGCGGTTTCAGTACCGCGATCGCCATGATCGCAGCCAGAAAATCCATCGTGATCATGACTGCAAACACGATGATCCAGTTACCGGTAACTTCGTGAAGCCAGGCGGCAAGAGGCGCACCAACGATTGAGCCGATGCCCTGTGCCATGTAGAGAAAGCCGTAATTGGTGGTAGCGTGCCGCTCGCCGAAAGTGTCCGTAAGAGTCGACGGAAACAGAGAAAAGATCTCACCCCAACCGAAAAAGACGACCCCAGAAAGAAGCACAAAGAGAAGGGCATGCTGTCTGGTGGCAAGCCACAGCAACATGGCCACACCTTCTAAACCGAAGGCCAAGAACATCGTTTGCTCTCGACCGATGCGATCCGATAGCCAGCCAAAGAAGGGACGAGTCAATCCGTTAGTGAACCGATCAATAGTGAGAGCAAGCGGTAACGCTGCGATACCCAAGACCATGGCATTGGCCACGCCAAAGTCTTTCGCGAATGCGGCCATCTGGGTAATGACCATCAGACCGGAACTCGACATCATCGACATCATGACGAACAGCACCCAGAAGATGGGCGAGCGAAGCATAACCAGCGGAGGAACTCCGGTTCGCACTTCGGTGGACTCTGGATCACCGAATTGAAACTGGGCGGGCGGGCGCTTCATTCCCTGAGCGGCCAGGAGCCCAATCGCGCCAAAGATTAGTCCGAAAATGATCAGCGTTGATTGTTGGCCAACTCTAGCCAAGCTCGCCGAAATCGGAAAAGTGGTGACGATAGCGCCCATCCCGTAACCGGCCGCAACCATTCCGCAGGCAAAGCCTCGCCGGTCGGGAAACCACCGAACCATCAGACCAACGACGCCCACATAAATGATGCCTGTCCCGATTCCACCTAGCAATCCATAGGTAAGATACAAGCCGAGAGTGGTCTTTACCGTTGCGGCCAAAACCCAGCTCGCGGCTGAAAATATCGCTCCAATCGATAGCAGCGTGCGCGGTCCGAACAGATCAACCAGATATCCTTGGAACGGTGAGAGGAAGGTTTGGAGAACAATCAGAATGGAAATCGTCACCTGTACTTGCGCCAACGTCGCACCCAGATGCGTAGTGAAGGGTCCGGTGAATAAAGTCCAGACATACTGGGTGCTGGAAATAGCCATCATGCAGACCAACCCAAAGAGAAGTTGTAACCAACGGCTCGTTGGGAGAGGCGGTGAGGCGAGAGACTCGGTCGACATACCTTTTCGTCGAGCATGGCTTGTGCCAAGCCGGTGGAACGCCGACAATGGGACAACGCTGGGAGCGCCGACAGCGCCGAACGGTGATTGGTGAGAAGTAAGCGACGAGCACGCCGTTCGAGATCGGTAGCGGTCTGGCGGCTGCCCATGCGCGTCAACTTAAGGAGCAGAAAAGCCAGTCCCACAAGGAAGGGAACATAGTTCGGTACAAGGGCGAAAACCTCGGCGCTTTTGGTTGGTCCGCCCTTTGGTTAAGC
>JBEEIB010000144.1:0-7676 GCA_041167675.1 Verrucomicrobiota bacterium | reverse complement strand
CGATCACGCTCATACATTTCGCGCGTCACTAAACCGCTCGACTCCAGGCGATCGATAACTCGGGTGACTTTACCTTTATCTCTGCCGACAATTGCCGCTAGTTTTCCCGGCGTGATTCTTTGCATCTCTGCGCACCTAAGAAGCAGGGTAGCTTCCTGCACGGTCAGGCCAAATTTCAAGAAGCAACGATCCATTGTGGTTTGAAGCTTAAAGCAGGTCTGAAACAGCCAGGATACGAGGAGGTCTTTGCTCCACTCCTGCGCGGTGAGCACTTCCAACGGGCGTGTTCCATCATTTGGGATTGGAGCCTTCATTGGCTTTCGCCACGCCTTATTTTGTTTGGTAGACCCATCTCTCCAGCCTTATGCGTGTCGCTTCCACCGAGTCGCTGGGATGGATCCAGCGCCAGTAAGATCGATAGCCTCTCGCCGTGATACTCAACGCCACCTTGTCCGCTTCCACTGCCCGAAACTCCACCAGCCCGTTACTATCGGCCTTGGCTTCAATCTCCTTCTTGTGTTTTGTTGTCGCGTTCTTCTGCCAATACACGAGAGAGACAGTAGCGCCCGGAACGGGAGCATCGGTTTTGGAGTCGGTAACCCGGAAACGGAGTCGCTCATTTGTTTTCAATTTGGTCTGGGGCTGGCCGGACACAAAATCCGATTGGACCGGGCATAGCAAGGCACAGACGAAAAGGACGGTTTGGACTACGACGATTCCGCGCCGTCCCTTCTTCGGGTTGATGATCTGACCTGGCATGCCATCGACCACGTGCAAGAGCTAGTTTGCTAGGGGCTCCTGTATTTCCTTCCATAGGCGGGGCCCGCCCTGCGGCCCGACCCTAGAAATGAAAGCCGAGTTCGCCTGTAACGGCGCGCGGGCTGACAAAGTGCGTCCCGCTGAAAGTAGAGAGGAAGTTGTAGAGCGCTTCATTGTTGCCGATATTAATGACCGTAATGCGGGCACTCCACCGGTATCGGTCGCCACGAAACAAATTGTCATCTCCCACTGCGACGTCAAACAAATTCCGTGGAGCGATGCGCGGCGGATTGTGGTCATCGTTCTCCGTGCCGTCAGCCGGAATCTTGACACGTGTAGCACCAGTTCCAGTCGGATTGGGGCCGCAGCTGGCGGGATCGTTGCTAAGGGCCGCGGTAAGGGTCGCAAAGATCCGTTGGCCGCCCGGTCCAGCGCAGAAGAGACCAATGGCCGCCTGTTGGTCACCGTCAAACGTCAGAGCGGTGGCAAAGTCTGGGACCGCGCCAGCTACGAGACCGCTGTCATACCGCCAGTTGAATCCCACCCACGGGCCGCGCTTCCAGGGCTGATACTGCAAGTGCATGGTCGAATTGAACTTCTCGTCGTGATCAATGCGGAACACAGACCCACTCTGTCCAACCGTAACTCCCAGTCCGCCAACCTGAGGCGGAAAGTAGCGTGCAGCAACGCTGGACATCACCACCAGTGCGGTAAATCCGTGGAAATCCGGCACGCTTGCCCGAATCGCAAATCCTGGAATCTTTGAATTGTGCCAATCGATCGGAAATGTGATAGGCGTATTCCCCAACACGCTGAAGTCGTATGCGTTGTGCGTGTACTTCCACAGATACTCGGCATCGACCACCAGGTATTTCGAAAATGCCTGCTGAAAACCTGCATGAAATTCATTTCTGAATCCCGGTGGAGAATTTGCCGGAACGCACGGAATCAACGCGGCAATCACATTCACATTGCAACCAGTTGTGGCGATCACTAAATTTTCGTTGAATGGGGTCTCCAGCGTCCGTGCATACGACAGGCGCAGGACGGTACTGGTGGGCTTGATGTTGTACGCGATGCCCAGCCGTGGCTCGGCCTGGCTGGTAGACGACAGTCCTCGGTATAGATCGCCCCTGATACCGAGATTGAAGGACCAGTTTCCCTTGGTAATCGTATCTTGGACGAACAGAGCAATCTCCTTCACATCCGCATGCCCATGAAAACCAAATTGCGTTCCGCCGCGCGTCAAATCTATCGGCAGCAACGTCGCGCACGGCGTACCCGGTACCGCGGTGTTCGTAACCGGATCGAAGCACGGATTACCCAGACCGTCGGTGGTTGATGGAAGTAGCGTTGGATCTATGATCCCGAACCGGTCGTTTTCCGTAAGGAACGTATGTTCAAACGTGATGCCAGCCTTAATGTTGTGAATACCTTTCACGTAGGAAATGTCAGAGCGCAATCCCGCATTGGTCAGCGTGCGGTCTTGCGAAATCGTTTCCGAATTGATTGGTCCCAGGTCAGCAAGTGGGTTGTTGCTCGGATAATAATTGTATTTATCCTTGCGGACGTACGCGCCCAACGTAAAAACCGCCGACGGGCTGATCAGCCTCGTCCAAGTCGGCGCGACGTTAAACGTTCCGATTTTCGATCTCTGGTCCGTATCGCCAACGCTATTTCCGGCGGAGTCCAACACATTCAGGTTGTCGAACGTGTTGGGCGTCTGGAACCATGACCGCGTGTACTGGAAATTCCCGTGGATGGTATCCTTCTGCGAAACTTGATAATCCACGCGGTCGAAAATGTTTTCTTCGTTCCCTTTGTCGTGGAACACAGAAAACTCAGGGCCATCCAGAAAACGCCCGCTCTGCAGTCCGTTCGCTGCAATAAAGTTGCCCCACTTCTGGCTGCCGTAAGCAAGATTGAATCCCACATTGGTGGTCCCAAAACTTCCATAGGACGCCGTTACGCTTCCCGTTGGCGTCGTCACTCCAAGTCCTGATTTCGTCGTCACCTTAATCACCAGGCTGGTCTTATCTCCGAATTCCGCCGGCGGCGCTCCAGAGATCACTTCCATTGACTGAACGGCGTCCGAGGAAAGCTGGTTGGAAAACACTTTGCTCGTTTGATCTGAAATCTTCTGTCCATCCACCGAAAATGAAGTTTCCGCGTGGTCGCCCAGCCCGTGCATGTTGCCATTGGAATCCGCAGCCACGCCCGGCGACACCAGTGTCACCAGTGACGTTAACGAGGACGAAGCGCTCTCCAACGGAAGCCTGTCGATAATTTTCTGATCCACGTCCGTGTGGAACGTGGATTCCGTCTCCACCAAATCTCCCCCGCTCGCTTCCACCGTGATGCTCGTGGCGGCTGTGCCAACCTTCAGATTGATCTGCAGCGTCGTGGGCACCGTCGACCGTACATCCACATCCTGCGTGGTTGACGAAAATCCCTCTGCGCTCACCGCCAGATGATACGGATTAAACGGCACGTTCGTGACCCGAAAACTTCCATCGCTGCCCGTGATCACCTCTCGACGAAACCCGCTGACCGGATTTGAAATTTCCACCTTCGCCCCGGCCACTACTCCTCCCGACGCATCCTTTACCACCCCTTCAATCGAACCTGAGTTGCCCAGCTGCGCCCGACTGGGAATTGCCCAAAACCAAAAACTGAAACTCAATACTAAAAACATAAGCCTTCGAAAAACCATTGATTGCTCCTCCGAGCCCTAAATTTGGACAATGTGTGTTGGTTGTTGGAGAGTCGCCGGCTGGAAATGTGGCGATTGCGCTGACCTACTCCGGGAGTCAGCGCGCTAGGACAAATCAGATTAGATATTTTACGGCTTACGCGGACGGTGGAGCGCGGGAAGAAGAATGGTGGAAGAAAAACTCTTGATGAATACTTACGACAAACGGCTGGACGTATCCGGCCGCCAGAAGAGGCCCAAATAGCGATGCAGTCCCCGCTGTTGGCGTGGAGCCAAGGTGTGCCGCTTGGCAAACCTGGCAAGTAGCCTCATTTTGTCCTTTAGCGTGAGAGTGGAAGAGGACTTGGGCAACGAAGAAAACGAACAAAATCGCGATCGAAAGCGCCAACACCTTGACCAGGCTATGTCTCGTGTTGCGCTTGCCAACCATCACAGTCCTTAGACTATCCCAGCGTTGTCTTTTGACGTTAGGGCTGTTCCCCAAGTGAGCAACCTGCGTTGCATAGTCTGCCCGCCAAAAGCTTCGTTACTGTACCCGGGGATAGTAGCATTGAACCATGAGGACGTGAAGAGGATGGCGCACACTACCAAGGAAAAAGAGAAACTCCTGAACCGCGTCAGGAGAATCAAGGGCCAGGTCACTGCGATTGAGAAATCGTTGGATAGCGGCGAAGAGTGCTCCAAAGTGCTGCAAACCATTGCCGCTTGCCGCGGTGCCATCAATGGGCTCATGGCCGAGGTGCTGGAGGGTCACGTTCGTTTTCACGTCGTCGATCCTAAACGCAAACCTACGACGGAACAGGCCGAAGCAACCGAGGAACTCATCGATCTCGTAAATCGGTATTTGAAGTGAGAGAACTCAACGCCGACTGCTTGAATCGAGCTTACGGAAGGGATGCAGGGTGTGCCGGTGAAACTCCGTTGGGATGGGCAACAATGCTCCCGCATCCCTGGATCGAGTCGCCCAGTCGACGAGATCACGGTATTGCTCGAATTGTGTAACCTCTCCAAACCACTGTGTGCCCTTCTCGTTCGAGATAGTTACCACATTGGGAAGATCACACGGTCCTAGGCAACCGCTGATCGTTAGCTGAAACCTCTTCAGCAGTCCTCTGGCACGCCACTCCTTTTTCAGCCAGTCCACAGGGACCGGCGGTCGACCGTTTTCGGTGTTTCCACAGCAACATCCTTGGCAAATGGTGAGATGTCCTATGACGAGCCGCTTTGTTGCCAGAGGATGTGGCGAGTCAGCAGACATAAGTTCTCGTCTAGTCCGGTGCGACCGCAGACGATTCGGAAAATAACCCGTGCACCAAGCTTTTGGCCGAAGAGACTGGCGGGAGCAGCCGGGCGGAGTTCAGGATGAAAGCCATTTCCGAGGAAACGTGGATGAAAGCAGCCAGAAGAGGATTCAAGAATCCAAACGCGGCCAAGCCGACGCCGATACTGTCAACGACCAGCGTTCCGACAAAGTTCTGCATGATTGTGCGATGGCAACGTCGGGCGATGGATAGAGTTTCGACAAGCTTCGAGAGGTCATTCCCAATGAGAACGACGTTTGCACTTTCTCGCGCAACGTCTGTACCGGCGCCCATCGCTACTCCGACAGTGGCCTTCATGAGAGCGGGAGCGTCATTGACCCCGTCACCCACCATAACCACATTGTGCCGCGCCGCAGTGAGCCGACTAACGAATGCAAGCTTGTCTTCCGGCAAGAGCTCAGCGGCAATCTCGTGCACGCCCAGTTTTCCTCCGATGTCCTCTGCCACGGCCTGGGAATCTCCAGTTAGAAGAATGGTTTTCAATCCCATTGATTTGAGATCTTGTATGGCTTTCGTCGCTTCGGGCCGAAGCATATCGGCAACGACGAGAGTTCCGAGAAATTGGCCCTCTCGCGCCACAAAAATCTCCGAATCCGTACCGGAGACCCCGCTGGCTGGCATCGCAATTCGATGCCCCTCGAGGAAGAGGCGATTGCCGACAATGATTTCAATCCCGCTACGAACCGCGACGATTCCTTTCCCGGGAGTGTAGTCGAACTTTTCGGGCTCTTCATCGAAGATTCCCATGCTCGATGCCTTTTTTAGAATTGCCTTCGCCATCGGGTGCTCCGACCTCGATTCGGCAGTCGCAGCTGCTTGTAGTAAGGAATCAACCGGAACCCCTTCGACAGGACGAACATCGACCACTTCGGGGGTGCCGTAGGTCAGAGTCCCCGTTTTGTCGAGAAGAATCGTATCGATGGTCGCGAGCGATTCCAGGTACAGGCCGCCCTTGATGATGGAGCCGAGTTGCGCAGAGCGTCCAATCCCGCCCAGAATCGCCAAGGGTGTTCCCGCAGCAATGCCGCACGCACCAGCAACGATGACGACAGAAATGGTCGAGCGCACGTTGTGAGTGATTACAAATGTGAGGGCCGCGGTTCCAAGTGCAAAATAGACCAAATAGCCCGCAAGACGGTCTGCGATTCCTTGAATGGGAGCACGCGATCTTTCCGCTCGTTCCACCGCATCTATGATCTTGCCGAATGTCGTGTCACGCCCCATCCAGTCTACGCGGATTTCGAGCGCGCCAGATTGATTGATCGTTCCGGCGTACACCGACGTTCCCTTGCTCTTCTCCGCAGGCATCGATTCGCCCGTGATCGTTGCCTGATCGACGAACGAGTGGCCTCCTGCGACAACGCCATCCACCGGGATTCTGGTCCCAGGTTTCACGAGAACGATGTCGCCAGCAGCGATTTCCTTTGTCTCAACATCCTGCCAGGATTCGTTTCTGCGCACCGTGGCGGTGGTAGGCAAGAGACCGACCAGGTGGCGGATCGCCGTGCGCCCGCGCCCGACCGTAAGTCCTTCAAGAATCTCGGCGACAAGAACGAATAGCGTGATGACGAGAGCCGTGAAGGTTTCACGGATCGCCAGGGCGGCCACGATGGCGATAGCCATGGAAAGCTCCATCGTCATGCGGCGCTGAACGATGTTCTCGTAGGCTTCGTGGAATATCGGGAACCCGCCGACGATCGTACAAATTACGCCAATACCCGATACATAGGGATTCCGTTCACCACCGAGAAACCAAATGGCCGCTGCCGCAGCCGCTACAAACAGGACACGGTTGATCTCCCGCCAATTCAGCGCATGTTCGTGCTCGTGGCCGTCTTCATGGTCGGCGTGATCTCCCGACAGGCGTTTTTCAGCTTCGTCGACACGCCTTACAGCTTCGGCTTCTTTCAATTGTGCTTGGGTCATGATGGAGTCACCTTTTCTGCGAAATCCTCACCGCTTGCGCGCCTACTTTAAGTAGGCCCGCACTACGTCGATGAGTTCTTCGGCTGCTTCCACTTGCGGAGCATTCTTGCCAGACTGCGGGTCGAGGACGTGGAATCGAATATGACCCTCCAACACTTCCGCCATCAGGCCGTTCAATGCGCCACGACAGGCGGCCATGAGCTGAAGCACGTTGGAACATTCGTGCTCACCATCGAGCGCCCGTTCGACAGCTTCGACCTGTCCCCGAACCCTCTGGACGCGAATGTTTCGGTTTGTCTGCGCCATTGGTTCTGTCCCTGGTATATAATATACTCTAGTAGAGTATATTGTGGATGGCAAGCACAAGGCCTGACGCCGTAGGCGGAGCGTTTAGGCCGCAGTGGAGGGGCGGCCAGCTGTACAGGCTCAACGAGATGAGCTAAGGAATGGCTATCAGTATTCCGCCGCTTATGCCGAGCGAATGTTCATGCCCTGGTCCGAACTTGTAGTCGTAGCTCGGTTCGAGATACCAGCCGAATCGATGCTTCTTGGATGACCAGAACATGAAGTCCGGAGCAACTTCCGCGCCAACTGAGTTCATCTTCTTTCCGTAAGCGTTCGTGTGAATCCACTCGGGGCCAACGCCCAACATGAACTCGAATCTGTCGGAAAGCGTCCAGGGCTTCTTGAAGAGAAGATCCATACTCCATTCCGTCGAGTGACGGCGAAACAGCGGCGTTACACCGGCCTCAAGTTCAAGCCGATTCTCTATCGGCGTAACCTCAACCGCAACCGTCGGACCAAAGCTCGATTGACCCTCCGTGAGACTCCGGCTACCGGCGCCTCCAAGCTCAAGAACAGCTGTGGATTCCTTCTCGACCGACTGACCGAAGGCATTTCCGGCGCAGAGAAACAAAGATGCTATCAACATGATCCTGAACGCGTTCACTCAACGG
>JBEEIB010000143.1:0-2783 GCA_041167675.1 Verrucomicrobiota bacterium | reverse complement strand
AGAAGAGGCGGGGTTACCCCAAGCCGAGGCCGTTTCAAAGGCATCAGACATTCTCGCAGAAACCACCCAGAAAATAGCGGCTGATCCCGCCGACCAAGATGAGGTCAGGCCGGCCAAGTTTAGGATGAGAGGCAAACTGTTGCTACCAGCGGGATGCTCGTTCAGAGCCATTCCTTGCTGCGTAGAATAAAGGCGTCGAGATCCTTCCCAAGGATTTAATTTGCTTCGCACGCCCGGACAATCATTTTTCCAATCCAACAGGACCTGGAGGCATTGGCCCAGCCTATCTGAGATTTCCTGTGCGTTCTTTCCTTTTTTAGCTGAACGCTTGGCTTCATTTCGGAGCCAATGCGCGCCCTGACACGCTCCGACACGAAACTTGATTTCAAAATGATCGTCGGTTTCAATCATATTTGCGTAGCCTTTGTGCTCAGAAGTCTCATTGAGACTAGAACAGCGGCCGACCTATAAAAGCCTCCAGCGGCGAGGAGCAATGATTGCCGGAACTCCCAATGAAATTTCGGGTATTGAATCGGATCCGGACGTCTTTTTCCCTCAGAAAGAGAGAAGCGGGCGAACTGTAGAAGCGTCGACCAACTGCGGGTGATTCAACGATCCAGTTGGCGGCGAATTTTCGTTGGTCATACGCAAACGGAATTCTAACCCGTTCATATCAGTATGCCTGTAACCGTTTGAGTGGAGCGATAATGTTGAGCGGAGCTCGACTAAAGAGCTGAGAAAACCTACGACTGCCAAACAAAAACTCGAGATCCACGCGGAGGTCTGGCGCCGGAAACAATTAGAAACATCTTTCACCGGATCATTTGGCAGGTCTATGGAAACCCGTCTCCATTACCGGCCGCGTCTCGAGGATTTTGACAGCTTCGCACACCTCAAGTCTAACGCTTCCGCTGGTGCATCTCCCTGCCTGTAGTTATGAAGGCCCGGGTCCCCTCTCTAGAGAAGAAGTCTGACCTGGAAGTGGTACACATGACGCCAATGCCCGCAAAGCCCTGTGAGTGGGGCAGTCGTTCAGATTGTAGACGGTTCAGAGAGCAAACGACGGTCGATTCGGCGTAAACATACTCGCGCTATATGGCCGAGCTCATTACCATAGTCACCTCGATTGATCCGTTGGCACCGTACAAGGTTTCCGACGACCTGATGCTCGAGCTCGTAAACGTCACCGCTACCGTTGAGGACGATTCGGAAGGGGCTTCGGTGGGCACGTGGTGGGTTCAGATTGTCGAGCGTCACGAATTGGTCAAACACCAACCGCCCGGTGGGTACATGCTCGACAATCGCCAAGTCCAAATAACTTGCGCAAAAAACTCGGGAATTAGCCTTGGAGATCAATTAAGATTTAGGATCGTTTCCTAACGAGAAGGGATCTGTCTTCTAAGCGACGCAAGGCTTTGCGCATATATTTGGCAGACGTCTGATTCGGCGAGGCCAAGGCAGGTTGCTATATCGAGCAATCGCATATTTTCGTGATAGTACATCGCCAGAACTTTCTTCGATTCCGGCGACAGCTTTGCGAGTAGCGAAACAATCTCTTCGCGTCCAGCCTCGGACTTACCGCGCTTCTGATCGGGTGCTACTAGTTCGCCATTCTCTACAATGAGAAGCATCTCTCCTCCTTCAATCTTTTGAACAGACTAGCGGATCACGACTAGCCTACAAAGGAAGAACGCGCCAGTAAACATGCAGATTCAAACAAAATTCCCGTCTAATCTGATAGGTGCTGCCCTTTCATTGGCTATGGCAAATGCGCTTCGCCTTGCAGTTGGCCGCCGGTGACTCGCAGCATCGCCTCTTTGGTGACCATCTCGGCCCTTTCCTTATCTTCCTCTACCTGAGCGGGTTCGCTTTTCTCTGCGCTCTCTTTTTCATCATCGTCGGGCGCCGGATGCACAACTTCTAATCAGAGTTGGATCAAAGGCTGCGTCTCCTGATTGCTTTAGAGTCGTTCTTTACTTGAAGGATTCATATAAGACAGGTCGCGCCATTCGCTGCGGAAGTCTCTTTTGTCGCTCGACCCACGGATCCATCATATCAGACGCGGTCTGCGGACGCCGAGCGTCTTTGATCCCGTCGAGGTTGCTGGCTCGAGTTGCGACGCGTCGGGGAACGGTTTGATCAGGTAGGCCTCGATCCCGGCTTTTTTTAATGCTGCGGCGTGCTGGAGTGCGGTGATGCGAAGGTCGGTCTGCTCCACCACTTTATTGTTGGTATGTTTGGAATCGAAACGTCATTCATACGATTATCGCACCCAGCTGTCTTGGATTCCATAGTTGCAACACTACCCCTTTTTGTTCGATCTTCAGGAATGAGTTTTCAAGAGATTGCCACATGGTTTTCCCGAAAGCCGAAAAACACCGAAGAAGTTCAAAAGATCAATCGTGTTTTGGTCGTCGGGGCGGGAACGATGGGCACACAGATCGCCCTGCAGTGTGCCAGTCACGGCCGCTTTGTTCTTCTCTAGGATAACCTCCGAGTCGCCGTGGAGCAGGCTCCCGCTCGTTTAGAAAGGCTCGCGCAGAACCTTGCCGCGAAAAGCCTCCTTGGTTCGAGCAGCTCCCGGGACACGCTGCGGCGGATCGAGCCTAGCATCGATATGGCCGCTGCTGCGCGGGCGCCATTATCATCGAATGCGTGCCAGAGAATTTGGAACTTAAAAAAAGCGTGTTCGAGCAATTGGGGCGGCATTGCGATCTACGTGACGAATACGTCTACGCTTGTGCCGTCCCAACTTGCCGGAAGCTGTCGCCATCAGAGTGGAT
>JBEEIB010000142.1:0-17505 GCA_041167675.1 Verrucomicrobiota bacterium | reverse complement strand
ACCGTTCACGAGCGAGATCTTGAAAGCGTGTGCCGACAATGAAAACAATCAAATGCAGAAAGTTAGAGCCGGGCATGTGGCTTGTGTGTGACCCAGCAACATACGTGATCCAGTCGGTCAACTCGTTGGGTTGGGGCAAATTTTCGGTACGGGTTCGTGGCATCAGGACAGCGGTAAATACCGATATTACCGTATGGGGTGGTGACGCAGTAGCCATAGCCGAGCCAACCAAGGAGGAAATATATGAAGACGGCATCGCCTATCATAAGGAACTAGCCTCCTTATTGGAGATGACCGGGGCCCCCCTTAAGGAGGCAGCAAAAGAGATCGTAGACGCACCGAAACGCGACCGTGATTCCCAGGATTCAGTCACCAGTTATGGTGGTTGACCCCGGTGCGCTTGTCCGCAATGCGATAAACCTGTACGAGGCGGTATGGGTACGGTTCCTTTTTAAGCATCGGTTCGACTACTGCCAGTGATTGATGGTGTTACGGCATCCCGAATCAGATTGGAACGAAGTCTTACTTGAACCTGAAGCGTGGATGCTTTGCCTGGCTGCGGTTACTGGTGCGAGCTATAACCGAGCACTACGACACTTGGCAAGCTGCTAGGCGTGACATCGCATTACAAAAGAAGTATCCTTGCTCCTATGTCTGAAGCGAGATTTCTTAACGTTGAGCACAGAGTTGCCAATCTCGAAAACGAGTCTGTAAGAGATGGCAACGCAATCGAAAGACTCAAAAAGGAAGATGCAGTGCTAGAGAACGACATCAGCACTTTACTCTTGCTGCTGGAAAACTTTTTCGTGTGGCCATCATCTGCCCCACGCTATGGTAACGCACAAAATGCTGCATTCGATAAGATCCGAGAACTGCTCAAGGAGATGCGGCAGCGATACCCGCTAGCACCGGCCTAGGAACGTTTTTTCGATGCTCCATTTGCTAGACTTTGCTGTTAGACGCCCGCGGCAGAAAACGAAATAATAAGGATACCTACGCGCATATTGTCACTGTTCCTAAGTTTTGGGTCAGATTCTACGTTATCGAATGGAAAGCTTCGGCCAGGGACGGATCTTAGCGATCATCTTCCTTGGGAATGTCTGGTAACTTTTGCCAGCTACTCCCGGCATAAATCCAAACTGAGTCGTCATTGCAGAGGGCAACAATCTCGCCACTGCCAAGAGTAGCGATTTGTTTGATTTCCCTTGGCTCGCGAGTGCCCGTCGAATCTGGAGAGTGCATGGACGGCATGATTACCAACTTTTCTATCTTTGCAATGGCGCAGACGGCAGACAAGCCAATCAGCGCGCTTCGAACGATCTTAGAAGCCCAGTAGCCTAGGCCGCCGCGATGACAACCCTAGGTCAGGAGACTTCCCGCGCGTGCGGGACAGTTACGTCAATCGCGAGCATCCACCGGCGAGCACGTTGGTCGTTGTTAAGCAGCTTTTTCGGAAAGAGCTTCTTATCGAGGTCGATGCGGTTGCGGTGGTTAAGGATTGGAACACTTCCCGGCGATTTCGACCTAGCCTCTCCGCCGGAATTGACATAAAGTTTTTTATGGGCGGTATTGGTCCGATATTTGACTGTGAATGGCCTCCTAAATCTCTTCAGGATCTCTTCCATCCCACGAAGGTAATGTCCGATCCTGAATTTCCGCCGTTGGATCTCCGATCTCTCAAGCCGACAGAAAGTAGCGAAGCTCAAAAAGGGAACGCCTTATCCGAAAAGGAGCTGGACCCTACCTGAGCTAGACCATGGTTCGATGTGCGGTACGAACTCGATCCCCCGCGCGTCCGGTCGATCCGCATTACTCCAATACCCCGTCACTCCACTGCTCAGCGCCCCTGAAATATCGAGGAACGTCAGACATTCATTATGCGAAGTGTTCATGGCGAAGTTTTCAACCACGATGAAGACGCCGGTAGTTATGACACCGACGTAGGGAACCAGAGTGACCCCATCCGCACGTCGTATCACGATGTCCTCGCGTGGGTGATAAGAGAAGCGCGCATCGACTCTTCTTCCAGAGTGCTTGAGCTCGGCTCCGGGACCGGAAATCTATCCTGCCTCATCCATCAATGTGGCGAATTGGTCTGTGTAGATCTATCCGAAGAGATGGAAGCGATCGCGCGTTCGAAGTTAGGTCACATCCCAAATCGACGCTTTATCAAAGCTGATATTCTTGAGGTCTTTGATTGCGAGCGTGCGCCCTTTGATTCCGTCATTAGTACGTACGCCGTTCATCATCTGACTGATGACGAGAAGCGCTTATTATTTTCCAAAGTTTTCACCAGCCTGGTTCCGGGTGGAAGCGCGGTGTTTGGCGATCTAATGCTGCGGAACCAGGAAGAAAAGGTATCAAAGACTCAGGAATACCTCACCAAGGGCGACGCGAAAACGGCTCAGGCGATCGAAGAGGAGTTTTTCTGGTCGATTGGTACCGCAAAAGTGAATTTAATCGAGATAGGATTTCAGGTAGAGACCAAACGCTTTTCGGATCTTTCGTGGGGCGTAGCCGCAAGAAAGTGAAGGCGCAAAATGAACCTACGCTGATGAGCTGCAGTTTTTTGGATGCCTCCAAGGAATAATGGAATCAGAAGCAATCGCGTCGCCGACGGAACGATACGAAAAACGGATCGCTTTCTTCAGTGAACAGGCGAAGACCTTTGACGCTCGATCACGACGATACTCAAGCCTGCGACTAGCGATCGCGTTACTGGGGGCGGCATCCGTCTTCATCATTCCGAAAAGCAATGCCTTCGGAGTTGGTGTCCTCGCCGGATTCCTCGTTCTTCTAGTGATACTCTTCGCGATAATCGCGTTCCGGCATCAGTCAGTGGAAGAAGCGTGGTCACATGCGCGGGCGATGAAGAACCTCAATGCGGAAGGTGAGGCGCGGGTTAATCGAGAGTGGCAAGCTTTACCAAATCGGTTGGCGCCCTGAGAACTGGTCAACGGTATGCTCGCCCGCGATCTGGATCTATTCGGTCCCGTTTCTCTGTTCCAGTTGATCTGCACCGCGAACACATAGGAGGGACGAAAAGCGGTGGCCGAGGTACTGGTCCACGGGATCGAACAAGATTGCATCCCGAATCGCCAGGCTGCCGTCAAAGAGTTAGCAGCAAAGCTCGGTTTCCGGCAAGAGCTAGAATGCGCAACGCTCCCATTGCGAAATTCAACGTTGTCCAGCGATGCGTTACTGGGATCCCTTCATTCCGATTCGGCGTTCGTTGGACAAGGGCTGGTAAGATTATTTTGCGTCATCTCGCCGTTCGTTCTGGTTTCCTTGTTCGCCCTGAACTTGGTTGGTTATTTACCAAAATGGCCCTGGGGACTCGTAATGACACTGAACTATGTGGTGTCTTTCCTCCGGGGAAGAAGCGTCAGGAAGAATCTCAAATCGGCAGCCGAAACGCGATCGCGCTGATGAAGCATATCGGGCTGGAATTGGAATGAAGAATTAATTGTCCGTGAGAATGGAGCCACGGACAGGGGGCTCTCAAGCATCGAATCGATCAACATGAAGACAGGCAAAACGCCGGCCCGTAAAGAGGTTCAAGAAAAGGAACTCATCACCGCCTATCCGCAACTATTCGTGACCGATATCAATCGGGCCGCCAACTATTAGGAGCAAAAGTTGCATCCCCCTGTATTCCATTGGGCGTTTGCGTCTTTGCGCGATGATTTCCTGGATTTGTTTCACCCTACCAACATCCGCGATTCAAGCGTCTTTCCTCGGTCTATCTTGCTCTCTCTATTCGTGTCCATTCGCGTCCATTCGCGGTTCAAGCTTAGCCTCCATTCGCGGTTCAAGAGAAAGAACGGCGGGATTGGCAGAGACGCTGCAGGCGACCGGGCGGCAGTCCGAACATCTGATGAAAACAGCGGGTTAAATGACTTTGATCCGCGAAACCAAGCTCAATCGCAGCCGTGACGATCGGCACGCCTTGTATAATCTGCCGTTTAGCTTCCGCCAATCGCCGCATCACGAGGTAACGATACGGACTGGTTCCATAACAAACACGGAAATAGCGGGCAATCGCGTATCGGCTCAAACCGGTAAGACGTTCCAACTCCATTGAGGATACCGGTCGTCTAAAATCTGCGTCAAGGAACGACCGAACCCGGTCCATCAAACGTTTCGGAGCGGTGAAGTTTCGCGGTTTTGCTTCACTTCGTCGAACCAGATGATCAGCGATACGCGTGATCAAACCATCGCTCTCCAGCTCATGGAGGAGCTGCGGGAAGGCTTCGAATGCAGCCAAAATCGTGCGGGCGAGCGCCGCATCGTTGAAAACGATCTGGGACACAAAAGGCAACCTCCGTATATCCAATGCGTCACGGATTCGACTCGGTTCGATATATAACATGCGATACCCGAACCCGGTGGCCAATCCGGAACGACCGTTGTGCGGTTCATCCGGATGCAAAACGATTACCTGCCCGGGAAGGCTGTTGTAGGTGGCGCGGTGACAATCAAATGTCTGAACCCCTTCGAGGGTGACCCCAACCGCGTACGTATCATGGCGATGCCAATCGTAAGCATACCCATGGAACCAGGCTTGGAGACGTTCCAGTCCGTTCAAAGCTGGCGCTATCTGCATCCAGTCTTTCCCTGAAACTCCGCACGATCGTTCAAGAATCGGCGACTGAACGATTCGATTCTGATACATGGTTACCTACGATACTAAAATCGGGATTGTTGTCCGCAACAACTTGGCAACTTGGCAAAAAATGAATGTCGCTTGTTTTCTTTGTGGCGGTCTGGCCGGCGCGTTCCCCGAGATTGTCGGTGAGCCGTATGTAGACGCGAGCGCTCGCACTTATCTCCCTTTGGTTCGGCAACCCGTCTTAATCTTCGGAGCGGACCGAGATCAACTGCTTCGTGCGATGGAGCGCGCGCAAGAACGAGAAGTCGCTGTCGCCATTTACACGGAGGACCTTTTCCACACTTACAACGATATTGATAACCGTGGCGCGGTTGGGTCGGTGCCAACGACCGAGTTGAACCTGGTCGGCCTTGGCTTGCACGCCGACCGAAGAGTGGCCGACAAAATCCTCAAGGGCCTTAAGCTGCTCAGCTGAACAGGCAACCAAAAGCTGCTGGTCCAGCTCAATCGCAATCCGCAGCCAACAACATAAGAGCTGGGAGTACGCGAAGAGGATTTGTCCCGGAGTATGCGTGATTTGGACACCTGGGGATTGGACCTTGAAGATTTGTGGAGCTGGGCTGAGCCGCGCGTCCGGGCGATGGCAAACAATGGCGACTGCGGTTTTGGTAGCGCCAAGCGAGCAACTCCGCGTCAATTTCGAGGACCTTCCAAGACAAGGGGCGTAGTGGGACAGTCGCCTACCGAAGACAATCCTCCGGAATGCCACTAGCGCAGGAACGCCATACTGCAGCGGCGGTTCGCGGCGATAACCGACTCCAATCTTCCGCGACGTTCTTGCAAGCTCGGGTCACGCAATCTAGCGTTCGCGATGCGCTTAGCCCAAGTCTTTTGCTTCTCTTTTCCGGTCCTGTTGATGATCCCTTTGGTTTCTACCGCAGCCGAAACCCCCGTGATTGATCCGGCAAACATGGACCCAAGGGTAAAGCCCAGTGACGACTTTTACCAGTACGCCAATGGCGGCTGGCTTGAGCATAACCCGATTCCTCCAGAATACAGCCGGTGGGGCGCATTCCAGGAGTTGATCGAGCGAAATTATGCGACACTGCGCGAGATCCTGGAGGAGAGCGCTGCTCAGGTGACGAGAGGAGACGCTTCCCTCGGCTCTGTTCGGCAATTGGTCGGACAGTTTTACGCCAGCGGAATGAACGAGGAGCAGATCAATGCCGATGGGGCGAAACCTTTGGAATCGGACTTAGGGAAGATCGCGCAGATCAACGATCGCAAGCAGCTTGCCGTAGTCGTTGGCTATCTTCACAAACTCGGTATTGGGGCGCTCTTCGATATCACCGGTGGACAGGACGCCAAAGACAGCACGAACCAAATCGCAATCGTTTCACAGGGAGGGCTTGGCTTGCCCGATCGTGATTACTACCTCAAAGAGGGTGACGCCCAGATGCGCGATCAATACGTCCAGCATGTCACGAAGATGTTTCAATTACTCGGCGACCCGGAAGAGAAGGCGTCGGCTGAGGCAAAACAGGTGCTCGCTTTTGAAATAGATCTGGCGAAAGCCTCCAAGACTCGAGTTGAGCTGCGTGATCCGGAGGCCAATTATCACCGAATGTCCGGCTCCGATTTAGCTAAAGCCGCACCGGGCTTTGATTGGTCGACTTATTTTCAAAGCGTCGGGTTATCGGATGAACAGCTCCGTAAGATAGATGTAGAGCAACCTGAATTTTTCCAACGGGCGGCGGAACTGGCTGCGAACACTTCCCTGGATGATTGGAAAATTTATTTGCGTTGGCATTTGATCCACGCCACGGCAGCGGATCTGAGCACCCCTTTTGTGGATGAAGATTTTCGTTTTTTTAAACAAAAGCTGACCGGGGTGAAAGTAAATCTTCCCCGATGGAAAAGGATTCTGCAGGAAGTGGACCATGGACTTGGCGAAGCATTGGGGCAGCTCTACGTGGAGAAGAAATTCCCGCCCCAGGCAAAGCAACGGGCTCTGGTGATGGTCAACGATCTCAAAGACGCGCTGCGAGACAAGATTCAGAACCTGGACTGGATGGGTGCGGAAACCCGAGAAGCCGCACTCAAGAAGCTTGATGTGTTAGGTGTCAAAATCGGATACCCCGATAAATGGCGCGATTACTCCAAACTCGAGATCAAGGCGCAGCCTCACGTGTTAAATGCATTGGCCGCGTCTGCGTTCGAGACTGAACGGCAACTGGCAAAGATTGGGAAACCGGTCGATCCAACCGAATGGGGAATGAGCCCGCCCACGGTTAATGCCTATTATAGTCCGAACCGAAATGAGATCGTTTTTCCAGCCGGTATTCTGCAGCCGCCATTCTTTAATGCCCAAGCCGATGATCCCGTGAACTATGGCGGCATCGGTGGCGTGATCGGGCACGAGATGACCCATGGCTTTGATGATCAAGGTCGAAAATTCGATGCACAAGGCAATCTGAAGAACTGGTGGACGGCCGAGGACGAAAAACGGTTCCAGGACCGCGGAACAAAGATCGTGCAACAATTCGATAGTTATGTGGTGATCGATAACCTGCATGTGAATGGTCAACTCACCGAAGGGGAAAACATTGCGGATCTGGGCGGGGTCAAGATTGCGTACGCTGCCCTGGAAAAGGCGTTTTCACGAAAATCAGCCACTGAACAGAACCAAAAGATCGACGGGTTCACACTCGAGCAACGATTCTTCCTCTCTTGGGCACAGGTTTGGAGAAACAACACCCGTCGCGAGACACTCCGGTTGTTGTTGCAAATAGATCCGCACAGCCCGCCAAAATTCCGGGTGAACGGCCCTTTTAGCAATCTGCCGGAGTTTGCTCATACTTTCGATGTTCCGGATGGGAGCTCGATGGTCCGTCCGCCTGACGAACGCGTGCAGATCTGGTGAACAGATAGCAGATAGTATCGGTTAATCAGCGACGTTTACGTAGTCGGCTTTTCTGGAGAAAGATCGGTTAGCGCCGCTCTCTATCCATTCCGATTCAGAAGAATCGCTGCGCAGCGATGTCGGCTTTCGAGCCTCTTACCAATGGCGGATTGGATCGGTTGATGTTGAACCATTTCTCAAGGCGACTTGAGAACATGAGTTTCAAGTATTCAACGCTCCCCCCCGTCACGGCTGGATTTACCGATATTTCTGGTCCATCAGCGACCTTTCTTGGCCCAGCCGAAGGCCACGACAGCGCCGTTTTGGATGCCGGCATCTCAGCGTCATGGACACCATGCATTTCGACCTATGTCAGTTACAATGGCCTGCTTGGGCGTGACCGATACGATTCGAACGGCGTAAGCGGTGGGATTCGTATCAGGTTCTAGTTTCGGCTGAGTCGGGGCACTAATCAGTAATCGGTAATTACTCCGTCACTCCATTGCTTTCTACTGGATGAGGCGAAACTCTCCGATGAGAGTTCGCCATCGTCCAGAGATGGCGCTCGCGGCGCTAAGATAAAGGGTCCTCGACCTGCCCGCACCCCCAAAGATGGTAGGAAACCTCGGCGCATTGCGTGCTTACGCGAATCGTTCTGCATCCCCCTGCGCCGGGTTTGAGCCACGTTCGAGCATTGACCTTGTAATGAAAATGTTTGGATTCCGAGGATCTTGCTTCGCTATGGTAGAGAGGATCTTGATCGTTTTGTCGGCTGCTTCAAAGACATTGTCGAAAAGCGAATCTATAGGGATGAAAAACCGGTGCCAGCTGGAGTGGCGACGTGGATCCGAGATTGGGTGCCGCCGTTGCAGAGAATTGGTAAAGACTGAGCGTTGGTATGCTTGAAGTGCGGACTAGCAAGAATGGCTCAAACCCGGCGCATCGGGAGGCAAAACGAAAGGGCGCAGCCACCCGATGCGTCGAGGTTTTCACCCTTGTACCGAGCTTGCAATTTGCTCGGATAACCAGATTCCATCGCCCTTTCCTGTGGTCGAAGAGATCACTGAAGAAATAGCTGGCCCCAACCGTCTAATCTTCAGGCAGAAGATTTTGCTCTCTCAGAGAACGAGAAACACGATTGTATGAAAAAATGCTTTGTAATCGGACTGATGGCCCTCGGTTTAATGGCTTTCGCTCCACAACCTGCAAAAGCAGGTGTCCATTTTGGGATCTTCGTAGGTCCGCCGGCCTATTACTACCCTGGTTATTATCCGGACTATTACTACGGATATCCCTATTACTACGGACCGCGTTATCATTCTTGGTATTATCGCCGGTGGGGTTATCGGCACTATCATGGCTGGCACCACGGGCGTCATTGGCACTAGTGCTAACCGGGCAGGGACTAGATGACATATAGTTCAACTCCATTATTTCCCTAGTTCCTCGACCCCGGTTCTGGTGATCCCTTCGCCCGTGCGATGGCGGCTTCTTGTTGCGCTCCGGCAAAAATGAAGAATGCGATGAAGATCAGCAGAGAATTGCCGAAAAGCCCGAAAATGCCGAAAACAACGGCCAGGCCCTGGCCAATCCAAGCCGCAACCTGTGTCGCTTGAGCGTACGGCATCGCCATTGCTAAGAGCGCGCGGAGGATTCGGCCGCCGTCCATCGGGAACGCTGGAATCAAGTTGAACAACACCAACATCACGTTCACGGACGCCAGTTTGCTCAGCAACTCGACTCTTGGACTCTCCAGGTATTGGAGATGTTCAAGCTCGGCGCTACTGTGAACCACAAAGATCAGCGCTGCAGCAATAACCACGTTTACGAGTGGCCCGGCGATGGCGACTACGAGTTCCTGCCAAGGTTTGTCTGGGATGCGGGTGAGCCGCGCCACACCGCCAATCGGGAGCAAGGTAATGTCAGGTGTCGCGATGCCAAATCCGCGCGCCGCGAAAGCGTGGCCAAACTCATGTAAGAGAACGCAGGCGAACAAGGACAGAATGAAGAGCACCCCTTGAACGGCGCCTGGCAACCCTTCCACCTGGTAGTAGCTGAACCCAATCCATGCTACAAACAGCAGAAAAGTGAGATGAATTCGCACTTCGGTTCCGGCAACCGAAGCAACTTTGAAGGACCAACGCATATCTCGGACTCTGTTGCCCTTTGGGCAGCGCAGCAAGAGAAACACGATTGCTGAAGCTACGGTGGGGTAATCGTCATCCCGGTAATGATGCTCTCAACCGCCTCGATGGTTGTCTGCTTGGGATCGATGTCGTCCGCGACCTTCTTGCCTCGCCGCAGAACAACGATACGATCGACCACCTGAAACACGTGGTAAATATTATGGGCGATAAAGATGCACGAATGCCCGGAATCGCGGGCACTGCGTACGAAACGCAGCACGCCTTTGGTCTCGTCGACACCGAGGTTGTTGGTGGGTTCATCGAGGATGATCAGGTTACTCTCGAAGTGCATCGCCCGGGCAATGGCAACCGCTTGTCGCTCGCCGCCAGATAGCGCACTGATTGGGGTAGTTGGCGGAATTTCTTTCGTGATGCCGACTTGCTTGAGCAGCCGACGCGCCACCTCATTCATCGCGTTCTGATCCAGCCGATCAAGGAGGCGTGGCCCTTTCACTGGTTCACGTCCCAGAAACAGATTGCGAGCGATCGAGAGCTGGGTCACCAGCGCCGAGTCTTGGTAGATCGTCTCGATCCCTTGGGCGATGGCATCGGTCGTATTGCGGATGTCGACCTTGCCGCCATCTATGTAGATATCCCCGCTGTCGGCCCTGAGTGCACCAGAGAGAATCTTGATCAGCGTTGATTTGCCTGCGCCGTTGTCACCCAGCAGACCAACAATTTCATTTCGGCGTACGGACAGAGTGACGTCGTTGAGCGCCTGAACTCGACCAAAAAACTTGTTGATGTGCTCCATCCGCACGAGTTCTTCCGCCATAGCATTAAGTCCCCGCATGGTGCCTGCGTTCAAGCCAGGAATGAAGCGCCATCATGCCCAGGATGATCGCGCCGATGAAAATATTGTAGGCAAGGCCCGGCACGCCAATCAGGACGATGCCGTTACGCATCATGCGCAGGATCAGCACGCCGATGACTGTGCCGATGATCGTGCCATGACCGCCGGTCAGCGCGGTACCCCCGATTACCACCATAGCGATCACCTCCAGCTCGTATTGGGTACCACTGTTCGGGTTGGCCGCTGAAACTCGAATCGAGCTGGTCACACCGGCGTACGCGGACAGAACTGCCGTCAAGATGAACAGCAAAATCTTGGTACGCGCGACGCGCACGCCGCGCGCACGGGCAGCTTCCGGATTACCACCCGCCGCCTGAATCCAGTTCCCGACTTTGGACTGGGTCAGCACATAGCCCAAAATGATCGCGAACAGGATGAACCAAAGCAGCGACGTATGGATACGTAGTTCACCGATCGAAAATTCGCCGACGATGATCGCCATCAGAGGAGAGTTGGCGGCCCAAGTCCGCTGCGGAAAGCCGCTGGTAATGTAGAGCGCGGTCCCGCGCACGACCAGCAGCATTCCGAGCGTGACCAGGAATGATGGTATCTTGAGGCGGGTAACCAACCAACCGTTGACGAAACCGATGACCGCTGCGATCGCCATCGCGATCAGGAAGCCGACCTCCAGCGAAGTGATGTGAGCATTGTAGAAGGTCCACATCACGATCGGTGCGAAGCCGAACACCGAGCCTACAGACAGGTCGAATTCGCCTGAGATCATCAGCAGGGTCATCCCCAGGGCGATCATCCCCAGCTCAGGAGTGAATGCCAACGAATTGCTGATATTGCCTGCCGACAGGAACGCCGGCGAGCGCATAGTAAAAGCAACGATCTCACCAATGAGGAGCACGAATGGCCCAAACTCGGGTCTCGCGATCAGCCTTTGGAGGAACGAAATTAGTGTGCCGTCGCGCATATACCGGTGACGTCGTTACGTTCAAAACGGGCCTGCAGCGACATCATCGGTATATACGGCACTCTGCACCCAATTATTTGTGTGTCGCGCCCTGTGTTATTTTGAGGTAGGTTGCTGCCTTGTCCTTTTCGTACAACGAGCCAACGCTGACGTCGAATCCAGGCGGAATCCCGCTAGCCGTCATCGCTGCCATTGAAAGAGCTAAATAGCTGGTCGCCTGCGGATCCTGCCACATCGCTGCGTTAACATAACCGTCCAAGACTTCCTGGGCCGTATCGGCCGTATTACCCCATCCTACTACCGGAATTTCACCGGCTTTGACCTTCACTTGATCGAAGACGCGCTTGATGCTCCCGGTCACCAGGTCACCCAGACCGATGATCGCTTTAATCTTGCTGTGATTGGCGGTGAGGTAATCCGACATTCGCGTAATAATCTCAGCCTGATCAAGTTTGGTTTCGGTTATTTCATAGGTTATGCCGAGCGGCTTGAATACGGTGTCGATCCCTTGGGTTTCGAGCACCTGATAAGTCGCACCGGGGACTTCTACCGGCATCCAAACGAAATCGCCTTTTTTGACGAAGTTATGATCCACCAGATATTGCGCCCAACGATGACCAATCGCGACGTTGTCGCCGCCGACGTAGGCATCTCGGCCACTGGTCTTGTCTTCGGTGTTCATAATGATCACCGGAATACCGGCCGCATGGGCATCGGCAATGACTTTGGTCAGGCTGCCTGGATCGGGTGTGCTGGTGACAATCCCTCTCGCCTTCGCGGAAATGGCGGCCCGGACTGCCTCCTGTTGCGACGGAACATCGCCGCTATGGAAGGAGGTGCGAACGTCATTCCCGGTGTCCTTCCCCCACTGTTCGGCACCCTGGAGGAAAATGGTCCAGACCGGGTCAGTCGGCGATCCGTGGGAGACCCAATAATAGATTGCTTTGTCTGCGGCCGAACTAACGACCGGGGCAAAACAAGCCGCGATGGTGCCAAGAAATAGCAAAAAGAGGCCCATCGTTTTCAAAATGGCTTTTCCTTCCGCCGGCGCTGCGCTCTGGCGCGACAGGCTTTCTGACAGCAGCCCGAACCGGGCTGCGTAATTTAACCGAACGAGTGTTCTCATATGGTGGGGGGATAATCCGGTAACCGGATCTTCTGATTTAGGACGGGAAAGAATTATTCAACAAGGTTTATGAGATAAATCGAAGCAAAAACTGATATGATTGGGTAAGGACCAGCCTTTCGCGTGCCGGGTTTAAGCCGTCCAAGCAGACGAGAATGGCGACTGAGGTTTGTGGTAACGCCAGGCGCGCAGCTCCGCATCAACTTCTAAGCCGCGCCAAACCAAAGGCGTATTGGGACAGTCGCCGCTACCAAAACCGGTGCAGAACAGCCCGCGGGAGGCAAGACTTTAGCCTCGAACTATGCTCGCCGGGCCCTTTAGGCCGCCCACTCCATTCCTCCATCGATGCATCGTGTCCGGGGTTCCTGAGCCCGGAGGATCAGGCTACATCGGACTGATTCGGACCGGAGGGTGGCGCTCCTTCACCTTAGTCCGGTTCTGTTTGCCTTCCTCCGCCAAAGCGCTCAGATCCCCTCCACCGTTACGAAACCATTCGTTTAATTGCCGCTTGGCAATGCTGACGTGCAGAACCTCGTCTGCCCAATCAAAATCCTGAAATGTCGTCATCAGCAGATGTTTAGCCCCATCTCGACAGAACTCCCACTCGCCTCGTTTACCGATTGGGTACTTCATCTGAGCACCTTCAATCTCCAGGCCTAGGGTAGCGTACTGTTCAAGTGCCGGTGCCTCCATGCAGTAAACGCTCTCATACTCTCGCATGGGGATGGCGCTCACGGTACCGAAGGTCGCCTCGATTGCCGCCTCGCCCATCATCGAGTGCCGCACCTCGTCCCAGAGGTGACGAGAAATATCCCAATAGAACTCCCAAGGCATCTCTTTTGTTTCACAGAGGACGACGGCCAAACCCTCTGCCACATTGATTTCCGAGAGTCTGATTCCCAACATGTAAGCAAAGTAATCAGCGACATCTTCCATCGGAGGTTTTAGGTAGTCCCAGACTCGATTCAGACCAGAGTCACGGCCTGGCTTTCTCGGCACGGCAAATGGTTCGGTTGATTTCTCCCGAGCAGCAATCTGCCCTCTCCCTTTGGATCCATCTACTCCGCCGGCGGCATCTGCAAATTTCTGAAGTCTTGGTGGCAAATTTCGTTCCGGTTCAGGAACACCAAGCTGGTCGAGATGCGCACGGAGACAGGCGACCGCAGCACGCAGCCGAAGAAGAAAAGTCTCAATCAATTCGCAGGTCGGCGCATCGGCCAGCGGATTGGTCGTCGCGAGATAATCCTCGTAACTTCCGAGCAGCTCCTGGTGAATCCACCACACGATTCGTGCAACTTCCCTGCTCTCGTCGACATATACGGCTTCATCCAGAAGAATCGCTAACGCCTCATTGGGGACACCATCGATTCGGACCTTGGCGGTACGCATCTCACGAAGCCGATGGCGAAGCGAATGGCAACGACCCGCTGCGTTATATTGCAGACGCCCGAGCAACAACTTCAAATCGCGCTCTGGCGCCGAGATCATTTTCGCGGCGCAAAGAAACATCAATCGCTTTTCGATATAGGCCAGCCACAACAGTCTTTCGGTGGCCGAGCCGACCGAGAGACCTAGACATTTTATATCCCCTAATCCCGCGTATTTTGTTGAGATCATAATTCCTTTGTCTGAATCAGTAGATTTGCATGGCCCGAGCGGCGGCTCCAAACGCGCCAGCCCATTCCCCCAGTTTCGCGAAGGCTAGTTCCACGCCTAGCCCGCCAGGCCGCCACTCCCATGTGTCCAATCTTTGGCGAAGACCCTGGATCAGTTCGTCTCCGGCAATCGAAATGCCTCCGCCCAGCAGCACCAAGTCTGGATCCAGCACGTTGATGAGTGAAACTAATCCTCTGGCCAAATCGCTTAACATTTGATCCCATACTTGGAGTGCGTTGGGTTCCTGCCGCCGGCAAGCGGTCAGTAACTCTCTGGTGTCAGAGAATAGTCCGTCAGAACGCTGATTTACCGTTTGATTTCCTACCGCGTCCTCAAGCGAGCCGGGTGTCCCAACGATGTCCAGCGGACCAGTATCGCGAATAGAAACATGGCCAAAATGTCCGGCTCGGCCGCGAGCCCCGCGTAAGAGTCGGCCATCGACGATCGCTGCGCCGCCGACTCCCGTTCCTAGCGTCAACATAATCACATTTTGTCGTTCCGCCGCGGCGCCCAGCCATCGCTCGCCCAAAAGTGCGGCCTGACCATCGTTGAGAGCAGGAACGGCTCGGGGCCGACTCAAAAATCGTTGCCAGTTAAGGCCCTCAATGCCAGGCATCCGGTTTGGCAAATTCCAAATGCAGCTCTCATTGCCATCGGCGAGTCCGGCCGCGCAGACACCGACGAAGAGTTCCTCGCCGTATTGCTCGATCAACTCCTGAACCAGAGCTTGAGCCACCTCCGCCCAACGCTCGACGCCATTATCCAGAGATTGGCGAACTACCTGGTCAAGCACGGTTCCCTCATCTTCGACCACGACTGCTTTGACGCGGGTTCCACCAACATCGAGTCCGATCGCCGCCTTTGCCTGCACTTAGACAGATTTGTCGAAGGCAAAACGAGATGCAACCAAAAGAGATTGCTCGTAGTGCAAACTGATATGATTATTCGGCGAAATGGGGCGGCGACCACGCGGTGAAATCGACAAAATTCGCGCCAGCTTGCGCGTCATGGTATCGGACGAATTCCGTCGCGCAGGTCAGCGATTCGTTTCTGCCCGCTACATTTCCCAGAGATTTAAAGTTAGTTATCAAACTGCCCATCGCTTACTGACCGAACTGGAAGGCGATGGTTTTATCATTCGAAGAGCCGGTTCCGGAAGCTTCATCGCAGGCCACCAGAATACCTTACACTCCGCTCTCTTGATTTTCGCCAGACGGGCAAAGCGTTCCGGAAGTTTTGGCGACCTTCTTTTGCGGCGGCTGGTCGCCAAGATGAAGGCGATGGAGATACCTTTCGAGGTGATATTCGGCGGCATCACACCAAAGCACGTTCGTGAAGATGTCTATCCTGTCCTCTGGGAGTCGCCTCGCCTGATGCATGATCTCTCGGCGGATTACCGATTCTCACTGGTTTTACACGACAAACCGCCCGCCGGGATCGGTAGTCTCTTTACTGACTCGATCAGTGTTGATGATTTCAGCGGCGGTATCACTGCCGGCCAAATTCTCTCCCGTTATTCTCCGCGGCGGCCGGTGGTCATCGGGGGACCGGCAGCAGATGCGCGGAGCCAAAGCAGAATCGATGGATTCCGTCAGATTTTTCCTTCCGCTCAAGTCATAGAGGCTGGGACCTGGTTCTTTCGTTCCGCCGTACAAAACATCGCGGCACCGCTGAGCTCCCTTCGGGCGGACGCCCTTTTTTGTTGCAGCGACCGCCTGGCCCAGGCAACACTGATCTGTTATCAAAAACTCAAAATTCCCGCGCCGATAGTTATCGGATTCGACAACGCTCCCGTCGCCGAGACTCTGAGTTTATCGACAATCGGAATTCCGTGGGAGGAGATAGCACGCACTGCCGCCGCGGTGATCATGAAACGATTAGACGGGCAGACCGATCATGCTAGTGCGGTCGTCTTGCCTCCGGTACCAGTGATACGGAATAGCCGATAGCACGCAACCGATGACAGGTGGCAAATAGATAAATAGCAAATACGAGACTCTTTATTACTCCATGATGGCGACTGCGTTTTCTGACGGCGCCGCACCGGTCGCCTCGGTTAAGGCTTTCGGTCTCGCCGGAAACCAGAACGGGGGGAGGATTCTTCAAGCGACCCGGCGCTTGAATTTTGAGCGCTCTTCGACGTTTCTTTATGCTGGAGGTAGCTATGATTGCAAAACAGTTATTTGGACGCACGGGACACCAGAGCACGCGAGCCGTTTTCGGAGGTGCAAGTTTGGCGAAAGTCACTCAAGATGAAGCCGACCAGACTCTCGAGGTACTGCTACGCTACGGGATCAACCACCTCGATGTAGCCGCCGGCTACGGGGACGCTGAGCTCCGAATCGCGCCGTGGCTTCGAAAGCATCCCGGACGGTTCTTTCTGGCAACGAAGACCGGCGAACGCACCTATGACGACGCCAAGCGGGAGATTCACCGTTCCCTCGAACGCATGGGCGTAGAACGAATCGATCTGATCCAACTCCATAGCCTGGCGGATCCGATTGAATGGGACACCGCTCTGAGCCCGGGAGGTGCGTTGGAGGCCTGTATCGAGGCACGTGAGCAAGGTTTGGTGCGGTTTATCGGCGTCACCGGCCACGGCTCACAAATCGCGGGAACCCATCTGCGAAGTCTGGAGCGCTTCGACTTCGATAGCGTCTTGCTTCCCTATAGCTATATCATGATGCAAGACCCTCACTATGCCGCTGCATTCGAACGCGTGCTGGCGGTGTGCAGCGAACGGAATGTGGCCGTGGTGACGATCAAGTCGATAGCGCGTCGACCGTGGTGGGGCCGCGAACACACCCGAGCCACATGGTACGAACCCTTCGAAGAACAAGGCGATATCGACGCGGCAGTGCATTGGGTTCTCGCGCGTCCCGGGATTTTCCTTGCTACGGTGGGCGACATTCGTCTTCTCCCGAAGGTGCTGGATGCAGCGAGTCGATTCACTTCGGCGCCCGATGAAGAAACGATGCGCGAGCAGAGTGCTCGTCTGGAAATGCTTCCGCTGTTCGTCTAGACTCACAGCGCAGATAGCAGCTGGACGAACCCACGGCCTCTCGATCGTTGCTCGGTTTGGCGTAGTTGGACGGCGGTCTGCGCGGGAGGTTGCGCTCTCTTTAATCTTTCGCTTCTTCGAGGTTCTTCAGAAAGGTCTTCAACCTTTCATCCTGCACCGGAAAACCGAGTTCACGTGCCTTTTCAAAAATCGAACTCGCTTCTACGCCAGCAGCAGCGAGCGAAAACGA
>JBEEIB010000141.1:0-6571 GCA_041167675.1 Verrucomicrobiota bacterium | reverse complement strand
CCCGTTTCGAAACCGCGTCTCCTCTCAGGAGGCGTTCGAAGGGCTTGAGCTGGGTGAAGGGAAACCTTCACGCCCAGTTCTGAGAGGGCCGGGCGGCCGCAAGGCCGCCTGGCTACTCGGTAGTAATGGCGCGATCAGGTCTCCTGGAATTACTTCCGTATAGCCCGTCACCCTCCCGCAATCTGCGAAGGCAGACCCCAAGATCCATCAATGAGTGCGTCGGCGATTGTGCACCCGCCCAGGGTGGAGAGGTCGTGCGAAACATTTGGGTAAACTCGACACGCGTCGCGAAGATTGTCAGACACGAACAGACACGGGGCTAGACAACACCTGCTCACCTCGGACAGTCCAGCCTTCGAGCCGAGCATTTGACCGGCTCGGCGTTGAAAAATAGGATGGGGATATTTATCGTGAGAGCTCACATATCCAGTTGACTTCCCATGTCTTTCCGCCGTCTGACAAAAAAGACTGTTCCATTCGCGATGATTTGGGTGAAATGTTGAGCCAGACATAGCGCACAAGGACTGCGCGGCCTTCCCAAGTTTGCTGGTTGTAGAATTCACCTCGCTTTCCGTTAAACTGGCCCACAACAGGCGGAAGATCGAGAGTGCCTTTGTCGAGATCCACCAGGTAAATACTCCACTGGTGCGAGTCGGGGTTATAGAGTCGGAGCGTTTGCGCCTTTATGCGGAGCTTGTTATCGGGACTGGAAACCTCGAACTCTTCAAAATTAGCGTTGCTGTCAAGAAGCTTTTTATGATTCGAGGTGCCATCGTATTCGACCCAGACATTCGAACCCTTCAAGCGTTCGGGGAGTCGACGAACATGTGCTTTCCAATCACCGATGAGAAAATCGAAATCGTGAGATCCGTCTCTCTGCGTAGCCGTTGATCCGTTGGCCGCGACCTGCGAATTCGGGAATCCCGAAAGTGCCTGAACTTCACCGGTAAAGAGTGCCGCACTCATGACCGCCGTCAGGATGCATACGAGTCGAATCAATTTCATGCCTGCTATGCTCTCACGCGTTTGAGAATAAATTCAACGTCGCAGATCATAGGAAATCAGTGGCTCTCGGTTGAAAAGGCGTTGATCCTAGTAGTTCCACTCGGTCCCGCGTCTACTTTGAAAGCGAGCGCAGCAAGGCGTGCAGGCCGAAGCCCAGCACAGCGCTCGAGAAGATCAGCAAGATGGTCCCCCACCTCGTCGATTTCCTCATCAAATACAACGATTGCGCAATCATGGAAACAGATAAGAAGATGTTTCCAATCATGGACAACTTGACCGCCACCTGCAGATCGGTTTGCCTATACGATACAAGTTGCAGCACCACCGCAGCTGCCAGCGGGAGTAAGAGCGCCAGCTTCCACGCTAGGGAGGTCGACACGGACCCGGTAGTGTTTTTCCACGATTGACCTTATACTGCAATCCGGCCAGTAACTGCTAGCCACCAACGAGAGCGGCCTCCGTCCCGTAGATGGATGGTCGGCCATGCGGAAGTAATCCAGCAAAGCCCTCGCGGCCCTCAACTTCCTGTTTGCCCGTTACTCATACCCACACCAACGACTAGCCTTCCTGCGCGTGGGCTGCATTTCGGTTGAAATGGTCAACACAGCATGACTCTCAAAAGAAGAGCGCGGCAGTGATGCCGCGCTCTTCTTTATTGGCGATCGTCGCGTCTGAGGCGGTAAGAGTTACTCGTGGTCGGACTCGAACAAGCCTGGAAGCACCGGGGTGCCTTCCTCCCGGACGGCGTCGAGGGCATCTGGATCAAGGCCTAGGAACTTCAGGATCGTGGGAGCCACCTGAGCGGTTTCCACGAAGCTGTGGATGGTGCGGGGCCGGATGTCCGGGTTCGAAACTAGCAGCATCACGTTGGTGTCATCCCAAGCGAAGCCGCCGTGCTCCGATTGCTTTTTGGTGCTTCCGGTGTAGACGACCCCCACGTTCGGCAACACGATGATGTCGGGCGTGCGCGGGTCGCCGCCTTCGCGCAACCAGCAGCAAGGACCGGGCACATTCGGAATACCCGGCGGGTTGAAAATGGTTGTGAGGGAGGCGCCATACAAGATCTGGCCGAGTCCCACGGCCGTACCGTTGGCCTCCAGCATGCTAACGGCGGTAGCGGTGTCGCTCGAACTCGTTAGCCAAAGCTGCGAGATGTCATCCTCAGCCAGCCCGAGCCCGCTGGTCGCAGACGCCGGGAGCAACGCTGCGAGAACCGCCGAGGGCGGCATGCCGTTCGTTCCCGAATGCCCCGGAATAGGGAAGAAACGGTTCGTATCGATGGGCGACTGGCCGTGCTTGGCAGTGATGATGATGGTGGTGGAATCCAGGAGTTGCTGGTGCTTGAGCGCGGTCACCATCTGTCCGATCGACGCATCCACAAAAGCAATCTCACCCGCCATGCTGGGGGTAGGATCACCCGCCGCGTCGGTGTAACCGCCTTTGACGCCGTTCTCGATCAGCTTCTGGCCGACGCTGACAGCCTGAAAGTTCATGCCAAATATTGCCGGGACCGGAGCGTTGGCGCTGCCGAGGTGGTTTTTGCCCTTGATCCAGTTCACCACCGCGTTGACCTTCAACTGGTCGTAGCATTTGATGGAATCGAAGTCGGTGGTCCAGTCGCCGTTGGTGTTTGCGGAAATATTGGAACAGTCCGTACCGTTGGCTGTCTTGAAACCAGGGATGTTGACCACATTGGAATTGACTTCAGGCGCGTAGTAATCGTCGACGTTGCTGGGGCTGGTGGTTCCAGTGGGTCCGGAAACGACGGCATAAACAGGGTGCTTGTCGGACCAGGCGGTGAAGCGGCCTGCGGCGTGGATTACGCCGTAAATTGTGTTAGTGCGGACGAAGTTCCAGGGGTAAACGGGGTTGCAGCCATTGAAGGGATCGCGCTCGAGCTTCTTCGGGTCGATCGATAACACGCCGCCGTCGAAGGGAGAGTAAGGGCCTCCGCCATTCACCTTGGATTGATCGATTTCTACGCCTTCTTCGTATTCCGTCTGAGTGCCATTAATCACTCCGACGATACAGTTTCCATGAACCAGACCGTTGCCGGTATCCGCCGCGGGCGGAGCCAGAACGCGATCGTAAGCGACGTCGTAGAATGCACCAACGGTCCTCGGGCTGCCGCCGGTCACTAGGGCCATTAGTCCGGGGAACGAATCCGATGGCCTGGAAGTAGTGGTACGTGTGTAGGTCAAGCCGGTATGGCCAAGGGCGGCCAAAGTCGGGCAAGTGTCGGAGGCTACGCAGTTTTCATAGTCGACCGCGTGCATTCCATCAATGCTAATTAGCAAAACGTGGCGAATATCTTGCCGGTTATTGTCATCGTGCCTGGCCGGGCCCGGGCCGGCCGAGAGACGCAGCGCCGGCATCATGGCCAGCACGAACGCTCCCGCGAACAAACCGATTCTGAAATTCTTACGCATTCTTCCCCCATTGTTAAGATTTCGATTTGAAAGAAGAGAGGCAGTGAATGCAAACCTCCCAGCTAGGGGTGTAGTCGTGTCGAGTTAGCTGAAGATGATGCGGAGATGAAAAGAGTGTGAACAAGTTCGGGCCCACGTTCACATTACTAGCTTTGTGTGAAGCAGTGGCTCCGGACAGGGCTTGTCCGCCTGGTCAAAAAGATAGTCTCGCTCAGAGTGGGCTAGGGCGAACGAATCGGCGGTGCGTATATTGACGCTGCTGCCGGCCAAACCCATAGTTGTGCATATATTGTCCGCGATACGGAAGTTGGCGAGATTACTTCCGGCTTGCGTCAATCAGGAGCTACGGTCGGATTTAAGAAACGCAGGGGCATACACCTCAGTGACGAATGATTCGAGCGTGGTGGGCGTCGTATTTTTTGCCGAGCGCGCTTCCTGTGGCACAATGAGGCCCGCATTCGCACCATCCCACATTTCAATAAGCAATTCTGCGGTCTTTTTAGGTAACCCCATCGTCACAAGGCCCTGCCCAAGCATCATGCTCGGAACTTGCACATATGCGAGATTGGGCCTGCCGATAGAATGGCCAACAATTGACGCCGCCTCCTTCATGGAGATGTCGCGCTGCCCGTGCAGTTCCTGCATTGAACTGCCGGAAAAATTGCGGGCAGCGAGACGAGTGGCAGCATACGCGCCGATATCTTTTGTGGCTATCCACGGCATTTGCGCATCCGCCTGTAAGCCACCCGGCAGTGTTCCCGTTGAACGCAACGGCTCGATACTCATGAAAAGATTTTCCATAAAGTACGCTGCGCGCACATGCAGGACGTTCAGCCCAGCGATTCGATCGAGCTTTTGTTCCTGATCGTGTAAGCCAACGATGGGACCGGTGTTTTTCGCGTGCTGAGCGCCGATACTGCTTAGATTAACGACAAACCGCACATGGGCGTTGGTGATTGCTGCGGCGTAGGAGTCGGAAACGCGTTCTTGGTGCGCGCGCAAATCCTGTTGCGAGATGTCCTCGGGCAGAACCAGGTAGACGGCTGAAGCGCCGTTGAAAGCTTCCGTCATTGAGGCAACATCTGCGACGTTACCGACGAAGGGTTCGGCACCTAGCTCCACGAACGGTGTCATCTTCTTCGCGTCCCGCCCAACCAGGCGAACCTTTTCGCCTTTGGCGAGCAACGCTTCCGTCGCTGCCCTTCCTGTGCGTCCTGTTGCGCCTGTTACGACGATCAATTGGGCCTCCTGTCATTGCGCCACTCAATTTGTTGCTCTGGACATGTTCTTCTGATGCGCTAGAACTGTTCTTTCATTTGCCCTCGTTGAGCAGAGCTCCCACAGCTTCCTCCACGCTTTCGAACCCCTGACTCTGGTTTGGCGCGGACTGTAGCCTTCCTTCACGGTCGATCAGAAAAATCGCCGGATACTTTGCTATCTCTCGGTAAAAAGCCGGCACCCCAGGTGTGGTTGTTAGGAGTGGATATGTAACCGGAACTTGACTCAAAAATGCTTGCTGCTTCTCGATGGTCTCATCAGAAATGCCCAAGACAACAAATCCGCCCGCTTTTCGGGATTGGTAGAGTTTGTCTAGTTGAGGCATCTCATTTCGGCACGGCTGACACCATGTCGCCCAGATGTTTACCAACACCACTTTGCCCTTGTAGTCTGCTAATCGCTGTGGCTTACCTTGAATGTCCAAAGTGTCAAACATCGGGGCTGGTATATCGTGCATTGCCATGTTGCGTGACTGTTTCGAGCGGGCAAGGCCGTCCATCGCGGGCTTCGCGATAAGTAGCAGGTGACAGCGCCGCGATTCCCAAACCTATTTTCGCAGAAAGAGCACCCTGACGCCGATCTTTCAAGGCGAGCATTAGAGTCATAAGAAAGGGAACCGGTAAAGCGAGACTAGAAACCAGTAGGCGAAATCGCCAGTTACTTTCAGGGTTAGGACTCAATGCAAGCAGAGTCTGAATGCAGATGATATTCAACACCAATGCGAGCAACGGTGAAAGGACTCCTACAAGTAGTGCCGGGTATTTCGATAGATTAGCCACGCAGCCCTGCTTTCCGGCGCGAATCTTGATCAGCCCGCGTTTTGGTAGAAAGTCGAATTTGAGAGTTTATACCACCAACGGTACGGACTTTCTGTACCAACCTTAGGCGTGACTTTCAGTGTCTACGAGGAGGCACAGATAGGTACCCCCTGCGATCATTTCTCCGGTGATGCGACTTGACGGGAGTTAGAGTGCTCAGCACAGAAAATCGCTGGCGTAGCAAGCGGCGTCGGTTATCGGAAATTGTCGACGAGCATGATGTCGCTATTTTCCTCACTCACTTGTGTGTATAGGATCCAGCGGCCATCGGGAGACACTGACAGACCGTTGCCAGTTTCTTTGTCCAACTCAAAGACTTTTCGAATCTGCCTACTAGCAAAATCGAAGTACTGGATCGATTTTGGAGAGCTCGCAGGCACGAAATAAATTCCCCCCGGACCGACGGTATAGTGGCTCCGATCAGCCAGAACAGGCATCCCTTTTACCGCTAACTCTTTGACTGATTGTTTAAGGGCTAGCATGTGTAGATCCCCGCTATCTGCTGGGCTAACAAAAAAGAGTGACTGTGCGTCGTAGGATTCAAAAGCGTTGGAACCCGACTCTTTCGAAAGTGCCGAGGCGTCACCACCGCCTGCTGGGGAACGAAAAATTCGTTGCTCAGAAGCCTCAAAATACAACCAGCTGGGACGAACAGCGCATCGAAGAAGCGCTGTTCGGTGATCGACGTCCAGTGGAACAACGAACGCGAGTTCTGCCAGATTTTCCTGCCCTTAGAGAACAGCTGCAACGACATCCCCATCTGACGCTGCAGTTGGCTTGGGAAGAGTACCGGCAAGTGCATCCGGAAGGATACGGCTACAGTCGCTTCTGCGAACTCTACGAACGGTGGCGCAGGAAGCAAGCTGTGGTTTTGCGACAGGAACACAAGCCCGGTGAGAAGGGTTTCGTCGACCGGGCGGGAGCTACGATCCCGGTGCAGGATCCGGTCAGCGGAGAGATCTGGCAAGCTTCGCTGTTCGTGATGGTGCTAGGCGCAAGTTCTTACACTTACGCCGAAGCCACAAGAGATCAGCAACTGAC
>JBEEIB010000140.1:0-2812 GCA_041167675.1 Verrucomicrobiota bacterium | reverse complement strand
ACCGCTGTTGTCCTTCTTTCGCGCCACCTGATTGCGCGCCAGGTGGGCGTCGATGCCAAGAAATATTTGCTTGGCCTTTACCTGCTTTGGGTCGTTGTTTTTACTCACCTCTTCGGTGAGTGCCGATAGAGTTTTCATATTTGTCAGGTTGCTGTTTACCCAGCAGCCTGGCAATACCCATGGCATCTACCAGCGTTACCGGCGATCGTTCGACGGTCCGCATCATTCCGGAATGAAACGTATCTTTTGGAACTGCCGAAAAAGCCGAAAAAGCATTTCTTCTGTATCGACCCACTCGTGAAAGCCAAATTGCCGGGATTTGTTCGTATCCGACATGATATCGTATTCGAGATTAAAAATCGCTTCTCCGAACGGCCAGGCGGCGGCGTCCTGGAACGAGTAGTCGAGAAGACGGTGCTTCTTAACCAGCGCCTTCCAGAGAGGTTCTTTGTCCGACATGAATTGCGTGAGCGGGAGGTGCTGTGGTGGTGCGTACTCCATTTTGAAAAACTCCGCCAGCTTTGGCCAGATATTCTCCCAACGATTGAAGTCCCCGTTAGTGATGTTAAAGGCCTGCTCATCACACCGATCGTTTCCTCCTGCCCAAACAACGGCTTTGGCCAGAAGCTCGGCATCGGTCATCTCCATCACCGTGCGGTAGGCAGTGGTCGATCCCGGAAAGCGAAGGGGCAACCCCATTTCTTTACAAAGGGCCGCGTACACGGCGATGACGGTGGCCATATTCATCGGATTCCCAACCGCAAAACCGCAGATGCTCGATGGTCGTAAAGCTGACCATGACCAAGCTTTTCCTTTCGAACGTTCCTGCAAATAATCTTCTTGGTTGTAGTAGAAGTTTGGTGGCATGTGCCGCCGATCCGTCTCTCTGGCCGGCGTCTTGTATGGACCGAGGTGAGCACCGTAAAACTTTGCGCCTTCGAGCAGAACTATCTTGCGAAATTTCTTCGAGGATCGTTCCACTGTTTCGACGGTGTGAACGAGCATCGCTAAGTTAGGAGCGACTTCCGCAAAGAAGTCCGCTGTCGGTTGGAGCGCCGCGTAAAAGATATGCGTTACATCGCCGATCCCGCTTAGTCGCCCGGCAACCTCTGACCGATTCAGAAGATCCACCGATATATATTGAGCGGTAGTTGGAAATTCAGGACTGCGCCGCGATAGCCCGATCACTTCCCAATCGCCAAGTGCTACCAGATGATTAACCAAGGCTCGGCCAGTCACGCCAAGTGCTCCGGTTACCAAGGCTTTCTTCATCGGAGCATTTCAGCACGGTTTCCTTCCTTGGCGCAAGTCTGCGTGGATGAGAACAGTTAAGTCTCGTGTACAGCGAGCGCACATGCTATTGCTGAGTGAAGCTGTGAAACTTTCAGTTCTTTTGATCACCGCGTTGGTGTCCAACTTCGTTCAACGCAGCCTGGCCGCGCCTCCGCAAGCACTAACGGAGGCGGACGCCAATCATAAGGTCGTGTTGGGAATTGGGCAGGATCTGATGGTGAAACTCGAGAGCAATCGATCGACTGGATACAGCTGGTCTCTGACCGAAAGTGAGAATCCGATTTTGACCAGTCTGCGCAAGCCTACCTACAAAATCAGCGGCGCATTGCCGGGAGCCGGCGGGTTCGAAACTTGGACCTTGCGAGCGACAAAAATCGGAAGAGAGACGCTGAAGTTCGAATATCGACGACCGTGGGAAAAGAAAATGCCGCCAGCAAAGACAGTGCTTTTTCATATTGCGGTGCAATGACCCTTCACCAGCATTGACCGGATTAATCGGGGCGACGAGTTAATCCGCGGATGAGCGGGGTGACGTGATTTATCCCCCAAAAAAGTTCCACACGTCACCAAGAATTCTCGGTAGCGACAATCTGCGGCAACCCACCGGTGACGATTACATCCGCCCGTTATCGGTATCCCTCCCTGGGTGCTGCAATCGATCGGTCGATCGAAAGAATACCTCCGCCCGCGATAACTAACGTCAGAGCTATCGCGGTGGCCAGGAGATGGAATTCAAAACCCTCGCCCTTTTGACTACCGTACGAGTTCATGAATAGGCCGTTTGGCAGATGCACTAGAAAGATCGCAACGATCATGTCGACGGCAATTGCCAGAGTCGCGATGCGAGTGATGAAACCGAAGATAAGCGCGAGTCCGCCCAAGAGTTGAGAAAGACTGCGAGATAAGCTAGCATGGCCGGAATCGCCATCTTCTCAGTGAACGCGCTGATGCTAGCGCTAAGTCCGTACCCGCCAAACCAACCGAACACCAGTTGTGAACCGTGCGCAAAAAATAGAAACCCGAGCACGAGCCGCAAAAGGAATAGGGTGAACCTCGGCTGCGTCGCAAACAATGGATTGAGGAATTTCATAGCAGGAAGTCAATGGGAGAACCGTTAATGCAAATCCTGCCAGGGACAACAACTAACAGCTAGGAAGAAATGATGAATCAGGAGCGAGGAGTCAGAAGTCAGAAGGCTGGAGACTGGAGTCAGTAAGGGTGGGGTCAGGACATCGGTAACACTTTAGGTTCAAGACATCGGTAACACTTTTGTTGTTTGAGGTTACAAGTTTTGCTTGGTCTGCCCAGTTCTCACGAGCACCGCCAGTTGTGTGGTAATGGGCATGTGGCTGAAACCCGGCGCAAATGAGGTCAACAGAGATAGCAACTTTGTGGGCGCGCCGAGGTTTTCGTATAGGTAGTCCGGAGTTATTCAGCAAGCTTCGGTCGGAGGCCAGCTAACCCAAGCCGGAGCTGGAGCTTGTGAATAACTCCGCCCCGCGCACCAAGCGCGTTGTGA
>JBEEIB010000139.1:0-5953 GCA_041167675.1 Verrucomicrobiota bacterium | reverse complement strand
GTGACGGTGTGACGGTGTGACGGTGTGACGGTGTGACGGTGTGACGGTGTGACGGTGTGACGGTGTGACGGCGACTGTCCCATTACAGGCTTGATCTCGGCGAGACCGAATAACCGATCCGAAGCTGCTCGCGTGCCACCATCAGAAACCGCAGTCGCCTTCGTGTGGCAGCATTTGGCGGTTGGCGGTCTTCGCGAATCGGACCTATCGGACGAATGGGACGTATGCGCGTGTCGGCCGGTGGCGGCGACTGTCCCGTTACAGGCTTGATCTCGGCGAGACCGGAGAATCGAGGCTGCTCGCGTAACACCATCAGAAACCGCAGTCGCCTTCGTGTCGCAGCGTTTGGCGGTTGGCGGTCCCGTCAGCATGCAGTCGTCATTCGCGAACCGTGTTATGCCGACTGCATGCAATGGCAGGCTCGCTTCATTCCGCGTTCCACCTCTCGCCGCTTCTCTCTTGGCTTCGGACGGTACGCGGTTTCCTACGCTCCTTCAGAGCGGCTTCGCTTTTTTGTATGAGAACCCAGGGTTCCGCAAAGCCTCCGCCCAGGGGGCTAAGTCCCGCCCGCATCGCTACGCGAAGCGTTGCGGGCGGGTCTTTTACGCCTTTGGCGCGCTCACCGCTCATTCAGCTCGTCCGGGACGGACCAACTTGTTTCATCGTTTCTCGGAACTAAAAGACGCCGGGATGCTATCAGAAAGTCCCTTGAAATCGCGCGTTCAAAACTTTTCTTTGTATTTTTGCCTGGACAGACCACAATATGTTGTGGTGTTAACTGACCACAGTCTGGATGCGTTGTCCGAAATGCGGTAATCTCGAAGACAAGGTGATCGATTCTCGTTCGGCGAAAGGGGGAGCGGCTATTCGACGACGCCGGGAATGTCTGAGGTGCCAATACCGATTCACCACCTACGAAGAGATCGAGCGGCGTGACTTGAGAGTCATTAAACGAGATGGCCGGCCGGAACCGTTTGATCGGCAGAAACTTTTGGGCGGAATGATTAAGGCTTGCGAGAAGCGGCCGGTAAGTTACGACGCTTTGGAACGAGCGGCGGAGGAAATTATTCAGGAATTGGAACAAACATTCGATCATGAGGTCCCTTCCCGCGAGATCGGAATGAGGGTCATGGAACGGCTTCATTCTTTGGATGCAGTTGCCTATATCCGGTTCGCGTCCATTTATCGACAGTTTCAGGATGTCGGTGAGTTTATTGACGAAATCGAATCGTTGAGCCGAAAGGCTAAAAAGAACGCACAACAAACAGAGTTGTTTATACCGTGATAGCGCTGAGCAATTTCTTGCCAATGCTTCGTTTGGAAGATTCCAGCGTCCAGCCGATTCGGCCTAACTGGTTGACCGTTTGCCTTCGGCGCGCAGCCGACCGAGCGGGTTATAGCAAGTGGTGGTTGGCAGATCATGTCGCCGAAAGCGCAATCTGCTTTTTGTCTACACAATATGAGGCGCCGGTCATCGCTCGCCAACAGATCGATGAGATCATGCGATCGGTTCTACAGGCGATCGGATACGGGGAGATTGCCACACATTATCAAACCCTGGATCCGCCTTACGAAATCTCGCTAATGGAATTAGCTAACGAGGCCGGGCCTGGCTATGAGTTGGCGTTCTTTCAATTATTGAAGGAACGGATGCAGCCCGCGTTCGGCGAAGGAGCTTCCAATATCAATGTACATGGCTTGCAAACTTGTGTTCGATTTCTGCAATCCACCAAAACCTGGAGTCGCAGTTGTTCACAATTACGGAACGAGATCGTTGATTATATTCGCGCCCAAATGGAGCGTGGCGACACGCCTCCGCAGGTGCTATTAACGATTCGATGACCATCTTTGAAAAGATTATTGCGCGCGAAATCCCAGCGAGGCTTATCTTTGAAGATGAGGAGATCGCGGCATTCCACGACGTCAATCCGCAAGCTCCGGTTCATTTTTTGGTCGTCCCAAAAAAAGTAATCCCGCGGATTGCTCAAGCCGCACCGGAGGATCAAGCGCTTTTAGGAAGATTGCTGCTGGTTGCTCGAGACCTGGCTAAGGAACTTGGTTTAAACGAAGCTGGCTTCCGCATCGTAATCAACAACGGAAGAAACGGCGGCGAAACAGTCCCGCATCTGCATGTGCATGTTTTGGGCGGCCGACATATGGGATGGCCACCGGGGTAAAAGGCGGTGATTAGTGATTAGCTTAGTGAGAGGGTGAAAGGGTCCGATTTTCGCTTTTTCGGTCTTCGCGGCATTTAGCGCTTACTGCTCATTGTCCGCTTCTCATTCTTCTCACCAATCACCAGTCACGGCCGTATGACATTCTCGGCGTTACCCCAGCGTCCCCTCACCCGCGCAGCGTCCACTCGAGCCAAGCATACAGCGGCCGGAAAATCCGGGGAAAAAACTGCCACGCAACAAACAGTCCCAAGAGCGCCGGCACGGTGCTGCGACTAAGTCGCTGGTAGGTACGCGCCATTTCGTCGTGCAGAAAAAGAAGCGGCAAAGCACTGCCATCGAGGGGAGGCAGAGGGATCAGATTAAAAATGCCGAGGAGCACATTGAGCGAAAAACCAAGGCTTAATAAGGCTGCAGCCAAGTGCCACAGTCCTGATTCATTCGAGATGACGGTTTCGGAAAAACTCCATCCGTTTCCGATAACAAAAACGCCAGTAAGCAGGCCAAGTTTCAAACCGCACCAACTGATAAAGGCAATGGTGAAATTGGCCGCCGGGCCGGCCATGGCCATCAGCGCAGCGCGCTTAGGATACTGTTGCGCCCAGGCCGGATTGTATGGTGCGCTCGCCCATCCGATCATCCAGCCAGAAGAAATATACGACAGAATCGGAACGATCAGCATACCCCATGGCTCGCGTTTGATGTGGGGTATCGGGTCCAGGGTAACTTGTCCGCCGAGATAAGCGGTGACATCACCGAGTTGCTTGGCAACCAAAGCATGAGCCGCTTCATGCGCACTCAGGGAGAACAGAAATATCACGAACCAGCAGCCGAAATCGAAGAGCGAAAATGAGGAGTTGAGCATCTCGAGTAGCAACATAGCCGCAAAAGATCCGCCTGCACCGCCACGCGAAGCGTTGCGGCCTGATCTCTTGCGCCGTCCGCCGTCGTAAACTCATTGATGATGAGGTCTTAACGGGCGCATGCTATGGCGGACAAGTCGGCGTGTCCGGCGCATGGGGATGCAAAACAAAAGAGCGCAGCTAACCCAAAGCGCCGAGATTTTCGCCCTGCCGTTATCGGCACGGTGGACGCACCGTTCGGCGTCAGCCAAACGATCTATACCAGGTAAGGAACTCTTTGCCCCAGAAAATCCAAAAAATGGCGCCAATCGCGAGATACGGGCCGAATGGGATTTTTGAAGACCAATCTCTGCGACCGATCAGAATCGTTCCGACGCCGTAGATCGCGCCGACCAAGGAGGCTGCAGGAATCGTGAACAATACTCCAGTCCAACCGGTAAATGCTCCGATGGCGGCAATTAATTTCACGTCCCCTAGCCCCATCGCTTCGCGAGGAAATTCCGCGTACGCGGTTCGACCCACCACGGAACGGAGATCGGTTAGCGGGATCGTGCCACGGACGGTTTCAAGGCGATCGTGATAAAAGGTCAGATCGATTTCCTGAAAGTCTTCGCCGTTGATTGTTACTTCCTCCGCGCGGATCCGAATGCGATCCTTTTTTCGAAAGAAATGTTCCTCCCAAAGGAACGGTTCATCATCGATCACGATCCGCGCATCGTCGGGAAGGCTGGCCTGGAAACTGAAGGGACTTGGGGAGGACAGAATGACTTTGTAGCGGCCGAAGGCGAGTTTGCCGAGCTCGCTTACGAGGTAGAGTAGACCTCCGCCGATCAAGGCGCCTCCGATCGAAAGACCGCCGGCCAGTAAACGCGACGAAGTGCCCTGCAGTTCTGGGAAAAGCAGGCTAGCCGCGATTCCACCCCCGATACCAGGCTTACTCAAGATATCAGGTATCAAGAAGAACTCGATATCGATGAAGGTGGTGAGGATCAGGAGCGAACCAAAGACCCAGATCGGAATCATGAGCGGAAAACCAAAACGAAAGAACGCGACGGTGAAAAATGCCGCAGTAATCGCTTCGACCAGGAAATAACGAGGACTGATTCGTTCGCCGCATTCATGACAGCGCCCCCGCAGCCACAGCCAACCGAAAACGGGAATATTGTAATACCAGGCAATCGATTTTTGGCAGGCCGGGCAGTAAGAGAATGCTGGTTTAAGGAGCGAAATTTCGCGGGGTAGCCGGTAAATACAGCAACCGAAAAACGAGCCGAACGCCAACCCGATCAGAACGCTAAAAAAAAGCAGAGTTATTTCCACTGGCAAGCTCTCACAGATCAGGCTTAACAGAAGGCCGCAAAGAGGTTTTACAGAAGGTCACAGAGATCACAAAGGTAGAATACTGAAGGTCAAAACTGCAGATTGTCACGCCGCAGCAATTCGAAATCAATCTTGCATCGCTGTTGGTTACACTCTTGTTTTGTCGCGAGGATGTTAGTCTCTGTCCCTGTTCGACAGTGAGCGGTCTCGAATTCGCGCCGAGAAGCGGTAGCGGCGACTTGTCTGTTCGACATGGTCCAGGATATCGCCGATCGGTGGATTACTAATGGTACGACGTCGGACAGGCAAGTCGCCGTCACCGATGACGGGATTGTGATTGCAGCTAGGCAGCGCTGGCGGCCTCAGTGCTTAGATCACGTTTTTCTTTGTGATCTTTGCGATCTCCTGTTCAATCCTTCTCAGCGGACTCTTGTCGGAGTTTCAGTTCTGGCCGGATGGCGCCCAGACGGTCGAACCCGACTGCGCTTGATTCATTCGTGATCGATTGTTCTGGAGAGCAACCGCAAGTGAGAACGTGGACTTTTCCATCAAACGCGCAATCTGGAGAAACTCTTTCCGGCGTTCAGGAATCGCCTGCCACAAGCCCTTTCGCTCCAAGTCGTGCTGGCAAGCTCTGGCCTGCTGGATGTAATACTTCATTTTGTCGAGAGTGGGCCGCCCAACTTCATCGAATTTCCTGCGCGCCACCTCCGATTTTTGGCGATCCGAAACCTCCGGCGCCAGCAACAAGAAACGGTTATACCACATCACCGCCGCGGTCAGAATCCGTTCTGGATCTTCGGTGTTCGGCCGAAATTTTCGGATCGCCTCATCGGTAATCTCGATCGCACGTGTGTGACGGCGCTCGCGTTCCTGGCCTTCCCATTGCTGGAAGGTATTCGTCGCCTGGCCGCCTTTACCGTCATTGCCGTGCACCTTATTCTCAGAGCCATCATGATGCGCTTGCGCATCCCCATCCACACCTGCATGTTCATCGTCGTCCTCATCCTTCAGCTGAGTTCCGTTCATTGACGCAAACTCGGTCTGAGTAATTTGGGTTGTCAGGAAAAACAGATAGACATCGTAGGCAGTGTAGTTCCCGGGATCGAGCTCAAACGCCAGGCGCAGATTCTTCTCGGCCTGTTCCAAAGCTTGTTTCACTTCATAAGGACGAAGCGGATACCGCTCAACCGGCCGATATTTGAGCCTTCCGGAGAAACCCAATGACGCCGTTCCTGCATCGAGCCAATGTGAAAACGGATTTGCATAGTTCGGCGGACTTTGTTCAAACAAGCCGTGATGGTACGATGTATTCGCCTGCTCCGTAAGTATCCGCGCCAGCGTTCGGCCAAACCCGCTCTCCTTAATCGCGAACGGATTCCAAGCAGGCGAATCTGCCGGCACCCAAGCGTAATCGCGAATGCTCATCCATCCGGCAAAGCAAAGGGCAAGAGAAAGGCCAATCAGAACCAACTGTCTAGCAGCCGGTCTGAGCTGGAGGAGTGGCTGATAGTGACTGGCCATATCGACAGGCTGCTTAGGCGCTGCGAAATTTCCACAATCGCAGAGCAACCAGAACTCCGAACAGCAGAATGC
>JBEEIB010000138.1:0-4550 GCA_041167675.1 Verrucomicrobiota bacterium | reverse complement strand
AGAACGTGGCATCCAAGTGTATTTGGTTAATGCACGGCACACGAAGAACCTTCCGGGACGGAAGAGCGATGTGTAGGAGAGCCAATGGTTGCTGAAATTGCACACCTACGGGTTGTTGAACAACTCGTTCCAACCGCCTTCAGAGATTCGTGTCCGCAAAGTGAGTCGTTTCGTCAGATATTCTGATCCCAGGTTGCACGAATTGTTTTCAGCATGGCCGGATAGATAATCCATTTACGGAGCGGATCGATTAAGCCCATGTAGAACGGCGTAATCCACGTTCTCTGGCGCACGTAGACCGCAAAGTAGAAGCGATAGCTATCGGCCCTTTCAGCGAGGGCACCGAGGGCCGCAGCATGGACGGTACGATTCTGTATTTCAAGTAGCTGTTCGTTTTCGAAACGATAAACAACGCGGAACAGTCCTTCTGGCGTTCCAGACACGACAAAAGAACGAGCACGATCCTCTGCCGTTAGGCGATTTCCAAACGAGGCTGCCGAGGCATCCTTCGGTTCGGCCTCAAGTCCAAAAATGCGTCCAAGAAAAAGCCGAAGACGGATAAGGGCGTGGGCCACTGGCGGAAGTCTGTTGATTCCGCCCTGACTCGACCGGCGAAGAAATTCAGAAAGGGTAACGCCATCGCGGTGCGTAGGTAGGTCAACCGCCCAGACGTCGTGCAACGGGACGTCGGCGAGAAACGTATGCACGCGAAGCGGTAGCGCGTAAAACTCCGTTGGAGAAATCTGCGGCATCTTTTATTCTTAGTTCCTAATTTTCCGGATTGCCGACCATCCAGCCAGAATCGCGTGCTCAAGCCAGAGTATTCCCGCCATTCACAGAAAAACGCTGCCCGGTGATGAAGCGCGCGGCGTCGCTTGCGAGGAAGGCAACTATTTTGGCAACATCCTCGGCGCTGCCCATTCGCTTCATCGGGACATTCGCGGTGTAGCTGTCCAGTTCTTCCTGAGTCGCGTCCGCGTGTCGCTCGGTCGGTATCCAGCCGGGCGCGACAAGATTAACGGTAATGCCAGTGGGCGCCAGTTCGCGCGCCCAGGAGCGAGTCAGGCCCAACTGGGCGCCCTTGGCTGAGACGTAGTTCGCAAACCGAGGATTCCCAAGCTCGAAGACTTCACTGCCGATGTTGATGATCCTGCCGAAGCTTCGCTCCTTCATTCCCGGCAGCACTTGCTTCAGCAGTAGCAGAGGAGACTTCACAAAGAACTCCAATTGATCCAGATAAGCGCCCCAGGTCTGCTCTTCGATGGAGAGAAAGGGCTGGGGGCCGGTCGCGTTCACAACAAGCACGTTGATGTCGCCGAATACGTTACCGACTTCATTGACCAGACGGGCGACTTCGGCCTCACTTCGCACATCCGCTTTGAAGGCATGTGCGTGACCGCCCGCCTGCCGAATCCGCTGGCAGAGTTGTTCCGCCGCGTTGCCGCTATTGAGGTAGTTGACGGCCGCGTTCGCGCCCATAGCTCCCAATTCAAGAGCGATGGCGGCTCCAAGCCCACGGGACGCGCCTGTAATTAGGGCGGTACGACTGGAGTTTGCGGTACTCATATCTTCACCTTGCGATTTTCAATGCTGCGCGAGGTGAGGTAGCTTTGAGCCATCGCACCTGCCACGCCGCGAGGGTGTGGTCACGTTCCAGACCGTGTGCTTCTCGCATTTGCTCGATGGACGGAACGCCAATCGAATCGAAGAAATGCACCTGATGGTTCCTTGGTTGTGTTTCAACACAGCGAGCAACGGTTGTCTTACCAGCAGCAGAGGCTCCCGTAAGCACCCACTAACGAGAGCATCATCGGTAGTTAGTATATCCTCGCGTCGCTCCCCGAGATAACGCGGAACCCGCTTGCACGAATTACGAGCGGATCACGGCGCATCCGGAAACTACTGACTGCGGGCGAGTGCGAATGTGCTCTTGGCCGACGCCTGAGTGCGGCTGCCGAAGGTGTCCCGTTGGAGGAAATGCGGTGCTAAGGAGCGTTGCTGGCCGGCACGATCTCCTCTAACCTCGTTTTTGGATAGTTTCCGGGTTGCCGACGATCCGGAAGTTATCTCCGGATGGCTCGACTCGAAATGCCAGGGCGGTTAACCGGGAGGCTATTCGGCGCGCAGCATGGTGATCGGATCAATTCGCACGGCGCGGATCACCGCTGGCACCGCGGCCAGAAACGCTCCTGCGAGAATTGCCAGCGACGGAGGCGCCAGCATCTGCAGATCGGTCGCCTTTACTTGGTAGAACAGCGACTCGATGAATCGAACGGACACCATGCCCACGCCAACGCCAGCGGCCGCTCCCAAAAGCACCATTGAAAACACGTCCATGGTCACGAGTCGCGCGATGCCGCGGGCTTGCGCGCCCACGGCGATGCGAATGCCAATTTCGCGCTGCCGCTGCAATACCGAGTAATGGAGCACGCCGTACAGCCCGACGCCCGCGAGCAATAGCGCAACGATAGCGAAAAACAGCGCAAGCGTCGCGAGCAACCGCTCGCGCACCGTGTGAGACTGGTTGATTTCTAATTGCGTCCGGATGCGGCTCACGCGAAATTCAGACCGCGCTCGCGGTACTTCCTGACGGAGGATGGACGCCAGCGTGCGCGGATTGGAGCTGGACGTGCGCACCAGCAACGTCGCCGCCCCTTTCTTGCGCGGTGCACCGCTGGCGTCGACGGAGCGAAAAGGAACGTAGAACTGCGGCAAGATCGGCTCACGCAGATTCCGGTACCGAACATCCCCCACATAGCCCACGATTTGATATCGCAGGCGCAGGCCTTCGTCCTTCGCGAGGTCGAACGTCCTTCCGACCGGATCTACACCGTCGTAATAAACTTTTGCGAAAGTTTCATTGACGATTGCTGACCCAGGATGCGTATCGCTCGGGCGGAAGTCTCGGCCATCGATCAGGGCGATCTTCATTGTTTCTAGCCAGCCGGGGGAAACACCGCGCATGTAAGATAGAATTCCATTGGAGGGTCCGCCGTTGATGGAAACGAAGTTGTTCCAACTATTGCCCCCGAGCAGCGGCGCATCGGCCTGCGCGACCGTCTCAACTCCCGGCACACTTCGTAGATGCTCGGCCACCTGCACCCAGAACTCCAGCGGCTGAGGCTGCTTTGTAACAGCATCGAGAACGAGAAGCCGGTCTGCGGAAAAGCCCGTCGGCTGATGCGACAAGCGTTTGAACGTACTGACGAAAAGGCCTGCGACGAATAGCACGTGAAAACAGAAAGCCACCTGGACGGCGATCAGCGCGTGCATCAAGCGGCGCTTCGAGTGTGGATCCTCTCCGCCCTTAAGTGCGCTAACTGGATTGACGGACGAAGCGCGCAGCGCGGGCACTAGCCCAAACAACAAAGTCACACCGAGGGCCAGTGCCAATCCAAAACCCAACACCCGCCAGTCAGCGGGAAGGAGCAGGCGCGCCGGATTGTCCGGCGGATTGATCATGCTGACGACAAACGGTCCTGACCACCATGCGAACAACCCGCCGACGGCAGCCGCGAGCAGCGCGAGCCATGCGCTTTGCACCAGCACCATCTGAACCAGACGCCATCGCCCGCCGCCAATCGAGACACGCACTGCCATCTCGCGCGCCCGCGCGGAGGCCTGGGCCGTCATCAGGTTCGCGACGTTTGCGCAAGCAATTAGCAGCACCAATGCCACCAATACTCCGAGAATCACGAGCGGCCGGCGCGTTTCTGACTGGAGATCCGAAACGCCGGAAGCTGCCGGTTCGAGCAAAACCCTCTGATTCAAAAAATGATCGATGTCTTCCTTGCGCATTCCCAGGAACCCTTTGGCTCGCTCCTCTTCGAATGCTCGCGAAGTTGCATCCAGTTTCTGGCGGATAGGTTCGAGCGCGGCGCCCGCGTTCACCATTGCCAAGGTCCGGTGCCAGGTTGAGTCTTTGCGAATGACGGCGGGATTCATCATCGTGGGCACGAAGATGTCGACCATCGTGCCTGGTTCCGTGCCGGTAAAAGGCGCCTCGGCCACGCCGGCGATCTCGTAAAGATCATTGCCCATCCGAAAAGTGCGGCCGATCACGCAGGGATCCTGGCCAAAGCGATGCGTCCAATAGTCGTGAGAGAGTACGGCATAGGGATGCCCGCCGGGCTTGAGATCGTCGTTTTCCGTAAACACGCGCCCCAAAGCAGGCTTGATTCCAAGCGTCGAGAACATCCAACCGGAAACGTATTGCAGGTACGCTTTCTCAATCTCCTCGTCCGACTTATAAGTTAGATCCACCGGTTCGGCATAGGAGACGGCAATCAACTCGACTTGATTTTTGACTGCGGCCCGCATCAGTTGAAAGTCGGGATAAGCCCACCCATCAAATGTCTGAGGCGCGCCCTCGGGACCGATAGCTTGACGTGACAGATCGTAGATGCGCTCGGGGTTCGCCACGGGCAAGGGCCGCAGCAGCAAGGCGTCGATCAGCCGGAACGCGGACGTGCAAGCGCCGATAGCCACAGCGAGCGACAAGATCGCTGCGGCAGAAGTCACCTTGTTCTTGCGCAGTTGACGCAAGCCGA
>JBEEIB010000137.1:0-4684 GCA_041167675.1 Verrucomicrobiota bacterium | reverse complement strand
CGATCGTCGATGCCGCGGCCGACGCCGGTCTGCAATTTATCGTGCATCTGGGCATCTTCGGCAACGGCCGCACGACCGATCCACACTTCGCCTGGCATGAAATGGTCGAGCGGTATATCGAGGGCAGTGGTGTGGCGTGGAGCCACATCCATCCGCACTTCTTCATGGACAATTTGCTAACCTCCGTTCCGGTCGTGAACGGGAGATTTTACTGGTTCATCGGAGATAAGCGTGTCGGATGGATTGCGGCGGACGACCTTGCAGCCGTTTCCGCGCAAGTCTTGGCCGAAGGTTCGCAGAAGCATGCGAGCAAACAGTATTGGCTGTCAACGGAAGTAATGAACGGTGTCGAGGCTGCCGCTGAGATCGCCGAAGGCCTTGGCCAACCGGTCGAAAGCGTCGTGCTAACGCCGGATGACTTGGTCGCGCAGATTACTTCCGGTGCGATGCAAATGCCTTCGTATGTTGAAGCTAATTATGGCGCGAGCATCCTCGAGTGGGTTCGCCAGACTTACGATGGTCGTATGGATTTTGGGGCGACTACATCCAGCGTGGTTGAGGATCTTACCGGGCGTAAACCCTTGACCCTGCGTGAGTGGGTCATGCGTTATCGCGATTCAATTTTGGCGGTTGGCGCGCAAGCAGCCGAGGGCTCGCTGCGATAGGCTGTAGCTCAGTAGGGTGTTAAATATTATGTCTTAGCCAGCAAGCCCAGCTCACAAAAGGAATAATCTGGCCAGAAACAAATAAGCCGAGGTCATTGGCCTCGGCTTCGTAGTTCCCTCCTGAGAAATTCGGACGTCTCAAAAGACGCTTATGCACGTGAGAAATGTGTAAACCAGGCTTGTTGCCAGGGTGGTTACAGCGGCGAGATTGGCAACGGCATAGATCCGATCAACGCACTGCAGCCGCTTCGTCGTCATTTGCAGATCATGGATCGGACTGACCTTGGGCAAAAGACTGCTCAACGGTTGAATATGGATCGAGCGGACAGCCTTCTTGGGTTGGGGAAACTTTTCAGAGGTTTTTCCCGTCACTTCGGTGAGTTCTACAATTTCCATAAGGTAATGTGCTTCTACCAGTTAGACTCTCTCCCATGTGCCGCTTGCAAAGATTTTATTGGATTTGTCATCCGGTTCCGGAGGCGTGAGATCGCCATCCTACCGCCGATTTAGAAAACCCAAATGCCCAGAGCAAACTCACACCATCAGCGGAAGCCGGGACGGAACGCAAAGCAGAAGCAAGAGCACAAGGCGTATACGTCAAAATGCGTATCGACGCGTTTCATATAGATCTTCAGACTACGAACGGTAGGCGTAATGACGAAAGTTACGAACGTCCGGTTTGCGGCGGGAAACGCGACGTCAATCCAGAGGCCGGTTTGCATCAAAAGCCGGAGTTTCGGGACAAACTCGCGCGAATTCTCTGCTTTTACCACCCGTAGCAGCCGCGCCGGCCACCCGCAAAACCGATAGCAAGTTTCTGACAATAATTACGCAATAACCTCAAGGAGAATCCGATGCCCGGTCCCTGGAAGTCACTTAAAAACATCCCCTCGTTCGGTGTGGATACTATGCTGTTGCTCACCGATGGTTCTGTTCTATGCCATGAGTACGAAAGTCCGAACTGGCACAGACTTGTTCCGGACGCCAAGGGGAACTATGTCAACGCGACCTGGCATGCCGTAACGCCGCTTCCGGCAAACGCCCCGCTCTCGCAAAATGGTCCTCTCGATGCCCCCCTTTACTATGCGTCAGCAGTCCTCAAGGATGGTAAGGTTTTAGTCGCCGGCGGTGAATACAACGCCTCCTTTGTGACCGGGGTGGACCTGTTAGCCGCCGAAATCTACGACCCAGTGGCGGATTCCTGGACCTCCGTTCCGACTCCGCCTGGCTGGAACAATATTGGCGATGCCCCTGGCTGCCTGCTCCCTGATGGTAGATTCCTCCTGGGCGACATTTTTTCGACGCGGACCGCGATCTTCCATCCTGGCAGCAAAACATGGTCTCCGGGCGGAAAGAAGGATGACAACAGCTCGGAGGAAACCTGGACGCTATTGCCGAACGATACGATTTTGTCCGCTGAAGTCGATAATCATCCGAAGGCCGAAAAGTATGTGATCAAAACCAATAAGTGGGTGAGCGCGGGTTCCATTCCGGCCGGTGCGGATCTCGTCATCAACGTCCCCGGAGTATCGATTGAAATCGGCCCCGCCATTTTGATGCCGGATGGCCGCGTCTTTGCGGTCGGCGCCTCTGGCCATACCGCGCTTTATAACGTCAAAACCGGCGTGTGGTCCGCGGGTCCCGATTTCCCGCTAGACTCCGGAGGCAATCTATTGCGTGCCTTCGATGCTCCAGCATCCCTGCTTCCGAGCGGCAACGTGCTTTGTGTAGTGGGTGCAGTCGTCACTAGCGGCACCGACGCTGGTTGGGCGGGGTTTCCAATCCGTTTCTTTGAGTTTGATGGCACGGCCCTGAAACCCGTGCCGGCTCCAGCAAACGCATCAACCACCTTAACCTTTAATTGCCGGCTGCTGCTTCTTCCCACCGGCCAGGTGCTCTATTCCGATTGCACCTCCGGTCTGGAAATCTACACTCCAGCCGGCGGCCCTCATGACCATTGGCGTCCGCATATCACTCACGTCCCGAAGTCACTGCGTCGCGAGCGCACTCACCAGCTTCGCGGACGCCAGCTGAACGGGTTGTCGCAGGCGGTGTCCTACGGCGACGATGCGCAGATGGCGACCAATTATCCGCTTGTCCAACTCAAACACGCCGCCAGCAAGAAAATCCACTTCTGCCGCACTTTCGATCATTCGACCATGGGCGTGGCGACCGGAAAGAAGATTCACCACACCCACTTCCATGTGCCGCACAGTGTCCCAGTAGGTCATTACGACATGGTTGTGATCGCCAACGGCATCCATTCGCATCCTCACAAAGTGCACGTAATACCCTGATGCTTGACGAAGGCCTTATACCCTGCTGCATGAGTGAGCCGTATCCGAGAAGATGAATGCCCCGACCGAGGGCCTCGCGAGGATTCACCGGATGGAGTAACCACCATCAACGCAGATGGTAGCACCGGTGACAAAATCGGAAGCTCGGGACGCCAAAAAAACAGCGGTTCCAGCGCATTCGTCGGGATTACCAAAACGGCCCGCTGGTGTCCGTGTAATGATTTCTTGGTACAGGGGCATCGTTTTCACGGGCGCCGTCATGTCGGTTTCGAGCCACCCAGGGGCGATTGCGTTCACTTGAATATTGAACGGCGCAAGCTCGATCGCCATCGATTTGGTCAGTTGTACTAAAGCTCCCTTCGAAGCGCTGTAAGAAGGAACGAATCCGGAGCCAAAGAGGGCATACATACTAGCAATGTTGATGATTTTCCCTTGGCGCTGCTTAACCATTGATTGGGCCGCAAGCTTCGAAAGCAAGAAGCAGGCATTGAGGTTCGTCTCGATTACCTGATCCCAGTCCGCTGGAGCCTGATCGAGGACTCCCCCGATGACGGTTATACCCGCGTTGTTGACCAAAATGCTGATGGGGCCCAACGTCTCTTCGACCCTTGCTAGGGCCGGCTGTAGTTCCCCACGCGACGCGACATTGACTCTTAGAGCTAAGACAGCAACTCCCAGTTGTTCAAGCTCGCCCATGACGTGTTGGTTCTTCTCCTCATTACGCGCCAGAATGGCGACTGCAGCTCCGGCTTGAGCCAGGCCCAGAGCAATCCCGCGGCCAATGCCGCCGTTGCCGCCGGTGACGACAGCGACGCGTCCGCTCAAGTCAAACGGATTGATTGATGGCATTAGTTTTTCCTGCTAATCCTGAGCTACTTGGAGGCGAGGGGAGTTGAACCCCTGTCTCTCCTGGCGACGATCGTCGTATCCGGCTGCAGCTTCAAGCCTGGTCGCATATTTGCTCAGAGGGTCGCAAAGAGGGCGTTAAACCCTTCGACCATGGTCGGATGGGAGAGGACCGCGTCACGGAGTTTGGTCGCAGGCATTCCCGCAATCATGAATGCCTGCACGGTTCCAATCATCTCACCCGCCTCGGCAGCCAGGATGGTGCATCCAAGGATCCGTTGAGTCGATTTTTCGATCGTGGCCTTCAGAAGACCATCCATTTGGCCGATGGTCCTTGCCCGAGGCACGGTGAGCGGAGTGATCGGAACCTGGAGAACTCGAATCTCCAACCCGCGGGCAACCGCCTCCTTCTCTGTCAATCCGACATGCGCCAGTTCAGGATCGGTGAAAAGGGTGGAAGGTACATACCGATCACTTCTCGAGCGGGAACCATTCCCAAAAACGTTGTCGCGAAGAATCCGAAAGTCGTCCAGGGACGCGTGGGTAAATTGGGGTCCGCCGCTCACATCACCAATCGCCCAGATACCTGGGACATTTGTCTCCAAGCGGTCGTTGACTTTGATAAAACCGTTGGCGGTCGTTTCTACCCCCGCAGCGGGTAAGTCAAGATCCTGGGTAACGGGAGCACGCCCCAGTGCGACCAACAGGTGGGATCCCGTCCATTCCTGTTTTCCTTTGGGCGTCCGGAAGGTGATACCTGCTTGATCGTCAGAAAACCTACGAACCTGTTCTACTGTCGCGTTGAGCTGGATCTCGATTCCTTCTCGTAGCAAACAGTTCGCTAGTGTCTCGGCAACCTCTGCGTCTTCACGGCTC
>JBEEIB010000136.1:0-2626 GCA_041167675.1 Verrucomicrobiota bacterium | reverse complement strand
CGAAACAGATTGAATGCATGGCCCAAAGCCATCCAAAAAATCGTGGATGAATCGCGAAGCGAGGACTTGGTCGGAGACGACCCGGCTCTGCTCGCCGAGATACTGTTTGACGTTCATCTAGCCCACGTCAGAAGATGGCTAAACGATGACGTACCCAACACCACCGATGGCTTGGCTGGTCTCATGAGACGGGTCCGTATCATCTTACGGGAAAGAGAGAGCTCAACATCCCGCAGCAATTTTAAGCGAGCAACAAAGGGGCGGCACGCAAAAACTCCTGCGTCGAACTGAAAAAGTACCGCTGGGATAGTCACATGACAATCCACATCGGGTGGCGCGAATTCATTAGCGCGCTTTGGAGCGGGGGCTGTTGTGTGGCCGCTGGCGGCCCGCGCGCAACAACCGCATCGGATCCCGCGGCTCGGTGTGCTGATGGACTGGCTGGAGAACGACTCGAGCTTCCAGTGCAAGCGCCAACCAAGTTCGAATTTGTCGTCAATCTCAAGACAGCCAAGGCGATCGACCTCGACGTGCCGTTGCACCTCGACCAACTCGCCGACGAGTTACGCGCCGGCCCTCGGGCCGACTCCGCTCGGTGTCGCCTCGGTGAGCATGATTCCGCTTGCGTTCGGACTGCGTGAGAATCGCACGCCCACAACGAACACCGCAACCAGAACGCTCACGCAAAACACTAAAGATGCGCTGCAGGAGGCTTTTCACACCCAGGGATTTTGGTTGCTCCCCATCGGCTTTTTTGTCTGCGGGTTTAATGTGGCCTTCATCGGCCTGCATCTGCCGTCCCTCTCGAATTCTCTTACATGATCTCGCCCACCGTTCCGAGATGATGTCGTCCATCATTCCGGGATGAACTCGCCTGAGGCTCGGCTGTCTCTGCTGGCCGCCTCACTTCTTCTCCTTCGGCTTTCCGGGAGACAGATGCCAGCAGAGAGAACGACCGTGCGCCACGTGCGTCGACGGTCCGCACGACAAATCGGACCCTTCGAGGCTGAGCGTTTTTCAGTTAAGCGGATCAATCCCAACGACCGGCGATTCCGGACGAGATCCGTCGCTCTGCTGAAGAATGCATCGCGGCGGGAGCTCCCCCGATTCACATCCATGTCCGCGACGACAGTGGATACAGCGTCCTGGATCCCCCGCGCTTTTGCTATCGGGTTTGCGGCTGCAATAGATCCACAAAATATTGAGCCGCCGGCGTCAATGAGAGTCCGCTTCGCCTGATCAAGACTATAGGAGGTCCAGAAAATCGTTCCTTTACGGGAATAGAAATCACCGCACCTTTCGCCAAGGGGTAGTCGGTGAACTGTAACGGTACCATTGCCAGCATATCGCTAGAAATGAGAGTCATGAGCAGGCTAAGCGCAGAGTGAGTCTGTACTGCGATCTTTCGCGGAGGTAAATTGTTCTTTTGGAAAACTGCGCCGAGTTCGTCATCTGCGAGATGGGTAATACCGGCCGTCACCCATTCGGAGCCGGCAAGGTCTGCGAGCGAGACTGCTGTTTTCGACCTTAATAGCCGCGCCAGTGGATGCCCTGAGCGACACACGATCGACAGGTCATGATTAAACAGCGTCTCGACGATGAAACCCTCGGGAATGGCGCCCTCCGGACGAGGCCCTGCGTAGAAATCGACAGTGCCATCTTTCAGACCGGCTTCCAAAGTTGGAAAAAAACCTTCGATAAATCGAAGGAACACATGCGGATAACGCTTTCGAAAACGCTGCAGTGAGTGCGGCAGGAGTGCAACGTGGGCCGCAAAGGAAAGCCCAGCGACCAGCGTACCCTGGGTACTGCCGGCCATCTGCTGCACTTCTTCACGCGCGCGGCGCACGTCGTCCAAGATCGCGTTGGCACGGCGAACAAAGGCTTCCCCAGCTGGCGTGAGTGTCATGCCGCGTCGGCGCCGCTCAAACAGCGGCGTACCGAGCTCGTGCTCAAGCTCATAGACGCTGCGCGTTAGCGCTGGCTGCGCAAGTCCAAGCGCGCGAGCAGCTCCCCTTAAGCTGCCCCGCTCTGCAATGGCCCTCACATTACGAAGCTGGTTCAGCTTCATGCGCCATTCTATGGCGATATCAAAAAGGTATCAAGATGACTCTTTTGCGATCTTCCCGCGATCATCTGGTTGGAATAGTGACGAAGAAATTCACAAGACTGGCTTCGAGGAAACGCCCATGCGGTTTACGTCTTTCAGGCAGGAAGGGATCGATGGCTTAGCCATTGTGAGCGCTTTCGGCGCCGCGACTGGTCTGACGACGTCTGATCCAGACTATCCGGGGAGGCTGGAGACCCTGATCCAGTGCGGGACCGCGAGCTTACGCGCTGCAGCCGAAGTCCTGAGCAGGGGCCGGGCAATTGACCTCGACGGCGTCGAGGTCCTGCCGGTGCTCTCTAGTCCAGGCTAAATCATTTGTGTCGGGCTTAACTATGCCGATCATTCGGCTGAAAGCGGCTTCTAGCAGCCCGATTATCCGACGTTATTCAGCCGCTTCAATTCCAGTCTGATTGGGCATGGCGCACCCTTCGTGCGGCCGAGACAATCGGGCCAGCTTGATTACGAGGGCGAACTCGCAGCAGTGATCGGAACGGGCGGTAAAAATATCTCCAGAGC
>JBEEIB010000135.1:0-12138 GCA_041167675.1 Verrucomicrobiota bacterium | reverse complement strand
CTCGCCAGCAAGCGGCCTCACTGCCTGTTCGTGTTCCTACGACCGTGTCTTTTGCTTATCGCTTCTTTCGGCGCTTTGACCTCGCGGCCAATCGCCTTGCTTTTCACTACGGTTGCTCTCACTGCTTCCGATCAATTCCTTTCATTTGATTAGTTTGAACCCATGTCGGGCACACCAGCCGAGGGCGTAGCCCTAGGAATGGTAATAAAGCAAGGATGAGCGCTGAAAGCGCGTTTCAATCCGGCCGGAGAAACACGATATGGTTCACGTCTTGTCACGCGCTTACAGCGCTAGAACGCTGTTTATTTTAGTTCCTAGGGCTCCGCCCTAGGCTTTCCTGAGTCACGGCTTCGCCGCTGTGATAGCCAATCGTTCCCCATCAAACAAAGTCCGACAAGTCCCTCCGGGACAAATCCTTCCTAGTTAGTTATCGGTAACTTGGCCACGATTCCAATGCAGATATGCGGCCCGTGGTGACTGCCGGCCGAACGAAAGGAGCGAGGGGCCAAATCGGCTATTGGCGATCGATCATTCCATTTCGGATCCTCCTTTGTCACTGGTATGGAGCACCGATTGCGTTAGACTCCGCCGGTGATGTGTCCAGGAGAATTGATAAGGTCCCCAGTTCTGCACTAGATTCAGCCTCTTTTAGCAATTCCATGGTATTCCGCTTCCTTTTATTGCTTTCCCTCCTCGTAGCTCACCTAGCTTGGTCGGAGCAAGCGACCGAATCTGACCAATACTTGCAACGGCTAACCGAAACCCAAAGCTTTTCCCTAGGTCGGCCGACGCACGCTGCACCGACGGCAGGCGGAAAATCCGTAATTTTTCTGCGCGCGATTTCGGCCCAAGATCGTACCAACGCGCTCTATGAATTTAATACGGTCACCCGGGAGACCAGCGTTTTGGTGACACCGGACGAGCTGCTACGAGGAGCGACCGAGCATTTATCGGTGGAAGAACGAGCCCGACGTGAGCGATCCCGAACGACTGCCGGCGGTATCACCTCGTTCAACCTGACGCGCGACGGTTCGCAGATAGTCTTTGGCCTCAACGGAAAAGTCGTCGTATTAAATCGCGGAGATGGACGAGCAGCCCAGCCGGAAACCGGTGATGGGTCAGCAATCGATCCAACCATTTCGCCAGATGGGCAACATGTCGCTTATGTCCGCAATAATAACCTTTTTGTCTATGATCTACACTCCAGGCAGGAACAAGCCATCACGGCCGATGGCACCGACCTGAAGTCGTACGGCACCGCGGAGTTTGTTGCTCAAGAGGAGATGGGACGAACCAGTGGCTATTGGTGGCTGCCCGACAGCCAGACCATTGTCTACCAGGTCAACGATAATTCGCGGGTTGAAGTCTGGAATGTCGCGGATCCAGCGTATCCGGAATATCCGCCAACTCCATCTCGCTATCCGCGCCCGGGGAAGCCTAACGTGTCGGTGCGCCTCGCGGTCGGATCTATCGAGCAGCCGGAAGCAGCTCATTCGATCGAATGGGATCATGATAAGTACCCATACTTGGTTCGGGTCACGCCTTCGGAGGACGGTCCCCTGACGATTACGGTGGAGAGCCGGGAACAACACGATCTCGCTCTCCTGTTGGTTGACCCAGCTACCGGTCAGACGCGGACGTTAATCGAGGAGCATGATCCAGCCTGGGTAAATATCGACCAGCAAATGCCGCGCTGGTTACCGGGAGGAAAATTTCTGTGGACCTCAGAGCGGCAGGGAGCTTGGGAGCTACAATTGCATCGCCCGGATGGGCAACTTGAAAAAGTCTTGTTACCACCCGATGCGCACTATCAACGCCTGGGCGGCGTTACCGCCAATGAGATCTTCTTCCTGGCTGGTGAAGATCCAGGAAAACACGAACTCTGGCGCGTCGCTTTGGATGGTACGGGAGCAAAAATGGTCGCAGACGGGGTACATACTATCGAGTTCGGAGAACATCAGGATTCTATCTACATCGACACGGTGGAAACACCCAAGTCCATGGCCAAGTCTTTCGTGCGAAGGATCGACGGAACCACGATCGGTGAGTTACCAAGTATCGCCGAAGAGCCGCCCTACTATCCACGGCTTGAATTTACTATCACGAATGACAATCCCGTCTTTCACGCGGCGATCGTGCGTCCACGCGACTTCGCACCTAATAAAAAATATCCGGTGATCATAGACGTCTATGGCGGACCTGGTTTTAACAAGATAACGCAGGCGGCCAGAGGCTTTCTCACCGACCAATGGCTCGCGGACCAGGGCTTTATAGTGGTTTCGATTGATGGGCGAGGAACGCCTGGTCGGGGTCGGGATTGGGAGCGCGCAATTTATTTGAAGCTAGGAGAGATTCCGCTCGCAGACCAGGTCACCGGCTTACGTGCGCTCGGTTTGGTCTACCCAGAACTCGACTTAGACCGAGTCGGAATTACCGGCTGGTCTTTTGGGGGATACATGTCGGCGCTCGCGTTGCTTCGGCAGCCCGGCGTGTTCAAAGCCGCCGTCGCGGGGGCGCCCGTGACCGATTGGCTCGACTATGATAGCCATTACACCGAGCGATACCTGGGTTTGCCAGGACAGGAGATTTATGCAGCGGCGTCCCTGCTGGAAAGCGCCTCCCGCCTTGAACGCCCCCTGCTCCTGATTCACGGAACCGCCGACGACAACGTGTACTTGCGGCACACCCTTAAATTCATCGACCAACTCGAACGGGCTGGGCGTTCGTTTGAATTTTTGCCGTTGCGTGGTTCAACCCATATGGTGCTCGATCCGACCTTGCGGCAACAAGTCGAGAAGCGAACCGCAAAATTCTTCCGCGAACATTTGTAACTAGGCGCGCAGTGCGCCAGAGGCGGTATCTTTCCAATCCGCATAGGTATCGTATGAAAAGATCCAGAGATTATTCCTTTACCGATTTTCTTCTCGAGCTGATGCTTTATGGTCTTTTTGTCGCGCTCTATCTCTTCCTGGTTTTTCATTTTCTGGGAGACTGGCTCAAATCGATCTTCATTGAGAACCGAATCGTTTACGCCGTTGTTGCCGTTCTCCTGATACTTACCCAAGCGGTCGGGTTGGAACGTCTTACTACCGGCCTTCTTGTCCTGATTCGTCGCCTCAGGAAATAGAAAATGTACTTTCCAATTTCCGGTGCTCATCTCGATCCGCTTGTTCTAGTCCTGCTCGGTTTCGTCGTTGGTGTGCTCGGCGGATTCTTCGGGGTGGGTGGAAGTTTCTTGGCCGGACCGGCCCTCTTTGCTCTTGGCGTGCCGTTCAATTTCGTCGTCGGAACGGATCTCGTCCACATCGTAGGAAAGTCAGTCGTTGCCGCAAGAGAGCATCACATGCTGGGACATGTCGATCTGAAATTGGCAGCTGTCATGGTGATCGGGACAATCGTTGGATCTGAAACCGGCGTTCAAGCGATCGAATATTTAAAGCGAGGGGCGAACGTCAATTTGGTGGTCGGGATTGTATCCATTGTGGTCTTTGCCCTCATCGGGCTTTTCGCCGGCGCCGAGGCGTGGAGCGCTTTGCGACTGAATCGGACCGGTGAGAAAGATGAGAGCCGGGGAAAAGATCGCGTCGCCTTTGGTTTTTTTGCGCGAGCGATGAAAGGAATCCAATTGCCGCCGCGCATTCGATTGCCGCTATCTGGGATAAAGTCGATCTCTGTCTGGTCAATCATTTTGGTATCCGTGGTCGGCGGTCTGTTTAGCGGGTTTCTCGGCGGTGGTGCCGGCTACATCCGGATGCCTTGTCTGGTTTACTTGCTCGGCATTCCGACCCATATCGCAGTCGGCACCGATCTCTTCGAAATTATTATCTCCGCGGGATACGGTTCCCTCAGACACGCAATGAACGGCAACGTCGATATCCTGATCGCCCTAGTCATGCACACGGGCGCCGCAATCGGAGCGCAAATCGGCGCGAATCTTACCCAACATTTCAGCGGCCCACGGATTCGGTTGGCGTTCGCACCGCTGCCAATACTTGGAGCCGTTCTTGTCGCGCAAAAATTGCTGAGCGGAGGTCATTAACACACGGGAAATCTCGTGGCTGCTGATCCTGAATCTAACTTCCAGATTCTAGGTTTGCGGCGGTTCTGAGCCTCGCGCCCTATGATGCAATCGCCGGTGCCAATGGCGCCGATGGCGATCCGTCGGGCTATCCGAATCAGTCGCCTCAGGCGAAGCGGTAGCAGTACTAGTTGGCGCGATAGATGGCTGTTGTTCAGCGGAAGAGGAAGCAGGCGTGGCCGGAGGCTGGATTGGAGAAGGACCAGGCGTGGCCACCGACTGAGTCGGAGAAGGAGTAGGCGCGGTCAATATCGGGGTTTCCAGTTGCACGGACGGAGTGGTTTGAGCGCTTGGCGTCGCGGCTGGAGTACTGGAATACGTCGATGGATGCCTCGCCGTAAGGAAAGTTCGACTAATTGGGTTAATCAACAGAAAAATCAAGAAACAGCCACCGACCACCGTTCCCAATAGGGCGATTCCCGGAAGGATTTTTCTCCGCTGTGTCTCTGCTGAACCAGCCGGTGTCGGCATCGAGGCCAAAGGGGGTGATAATGAATCGCTCGTTTTACCAATTTGAGTTTCATTCCTTGGGCGGGCGACGTCCGGAACTTCCGGCTTATCGACGGAGCTTCGCTGATCTTCTACCGGGGCGCCTTCCCGAACAGCGTCTTTTCGACGGTCTGTCATCGGATGAATACTGGGCAAGAAACAAAAGCGGAGTCGCCGCAGTGGTTCCGGCGCTTCCGCCATTGGGATTTCCCAGTAAACAGGCCGGACAAATGCCTCACGCTGGAGAGTGATCGCGTGCCGCCATTCTTTTTCAACCTGAGCGGACTGCGCTGCGTTGCGTGACCAAAAAAGCTGAAAGACATCGGCGTCCGCAATCGTCGCCGGCAACCCCTCATCCCACTGCTGATCGCTTCGCATTTTAACAACCTTACGCAAGTACTCGCTTCCGATCGTTTGCAGTTGTACCATCGCCTCGACTACCTCCACATCATGATTGGAATAGGAGGGGAAGACCTTTCGGAACCGCTGGTCGGCCCCTTTTGCCCAACCTTCCTCCTTAGGCGTTGAGTCTTTCGCTACGCGCAGATCTAAGGCTATCTCGGCCAAAAGCAGTTGTTTGAAAAAAACCGATATCCGGCCCCGTACGGATTGATCGGTTAGGGAAAACGGAGCATAAATGAAGAAGCTCTCTGCGTGCATCCGCAAACCGGTGGCCCAAGAAAAGCTCCGGCGCGGCGGATTAAACCGGATACCAGGGACTTCCGGTATTAAGGTGATTTCATCCTCCTGCACAATCGGGAACCGATTATCCACTACAGGGCGATACTCGTCGGATTCGCCGATGATAACTGAGCCATACGAATCGGCACTAAGAACCTGCCGAGCCCGGGTCTCAATCTCTGTCAACGTTAAAGCCTCATCCAAATGCATGAAAACCATCATCCGGCGCCACTTCCCCGGAACCAGAATCGCCGGACGATAGGCTCTGAACTTTACGTTATCGTCAATCAGCAAAGATCCCGCTGGCGGCGCTGCTGCTGGCGTCACTGTCCGGGTCGGGGAATGCTCCTTGGTCTGACCGATTGCTTCGTCCGGATAAGCCGCGACGATAAGATCGCCGCCGGCTTCGGACGTCCACCCAACGCGCATTTCATCCTGCCGGGCTGAACCAACATATTTCAGATAGTTTAAGAGTCCGTTCACGGAAACATGTCTGTCGCCTTTTTCGTCGGCCGCCCGACTACGCAAACCACGGACGATCGACTCCGCGACCGGCGGTTGAGCTGACCGAACTGCGACGTAATGCTCACCAGCCAGGCAGAACGAAAGATAGTCACTGGCGGCGAGGATAGCTTGATGACGATTAGGTACGCAAAAATTCAATCTCACGTTCAAAGGCGAGTCTCGATGAAGCGGCGTTTCCGTGCTGACCACGCTGCCAAGCAAACTGTCCAAAATAATAATCTGCCTTTTGGCCGCGGTTTCCTTCAATTGCTGCTGCACAAAAGCAGCCGGGATCGCTGTATTTTCCAAATCCAATCGACTCGTTTCCCGCAACGCCAAAAAAAGAGTGTCACCAGTTTGCCGTATGCAATGACCGAGCACGTACAGGAGCACAAGATCGTCGGGCTGCCGGCCCGCCAAAATGGCGGTTATGGCCGAGCGTGCGGTCTCGAGGGTCGGATCGATCAAGACCGTCAGAGAGAATCCGCCAATTTTGGGGGATCGAAGCACATCGGCCAAATCGCTGATATGGGTTGAACCGCCCGGCACGGCCGGAAGTTGAGAGTCAGCGTAGCCAGTCGTCGCAATTAAAAGCCCCAAGCGCTTGCTCATCACATATATGAGTCGTTTTTGCCCACAACCCATGGTTCACCAAATTTCGCGGCGCACCAGCTTCGATGCAGCCGTCTTGCAAAAAAGGATCTGGTGCCACTCTATTTACTCAATGGGTCTAGAATCTTGATCGGAGCTATAAACGGAAACCGCAGCGAAAGCACTCTTCGTCGACCTTAGTAGTCAATTCTATAATCGCCCTACGGGCGTAACACGTCCGCGAACGGGCGAACCATAGCGACGAATGGGATGTATGCCATAGAGGTAGGATTTGCGGGTTCCGCAGGGACTCGATGAAAGCAGCCCAGTCCGAGCTACGGCGCACCCGCAAGATGAAAAGGCCGCGCCATAGCGAAACGATGGCGAGACGACGAAGGAACCCGGCGACGGGTAGTTACTTGCTTTCGTGACCCGGATTGGGGGAGCAAGGGATGCGTGTCGGCGTGTCGGCGTACCGGCGTGTGAGAGCCGAGCATTCCTATCGTCCTCGAGCAGACCGATTGGTCTTTAGTTCCATCACTTCCCAGCAGCCTTCTCTGACAACTGGACGGGGGTCCTCGGCGCGAGGCCAAGAGTTGTCAACAATTCACCTCGAGAGCCAGCAGCTCAATCGTAGTGCCAGTGATGATATGCCCAATACCGGTGGCGCCAATACGGACGTCGATAGTACGCGTAACCGTAGGGGCCCCCATAGTACCCGGGAGGATAATAGTAACCCGGACCGACATAATAATGCGGTCCATAGAACACCGGTACTGGAATCGGGAATCCGATGAAAAATCCCGCTTTCGACGGTTGAGGAGTTAGCGTCCCAAGGGCGAGTACTGCACCTAGGATCAGAAACCACTTTTTCATATTTAGAGTATCAAACAGTGAGGTTGGACGTAGTTTCAGACGCGGATATTTAATCTTTGTTACATGTTTTCCTAAGCTCTCCGCCATGACGGCACTGCCCCACCTGAAGAGACTCACTGCTTGACGCAGAATTCCAGCGAACCTAGCTTCCCCCGACATTCGCCCCTTCTGCGTCGCCGTTCATCGGCTAGTTCTGGTTAACTGCTTTGACTTTTCCAACTTGATCATTTCCCAATCCAATGAGTGCTATTCAAAAAAACCTCGACAGTATCGAAATCACCGGAACACTTCCCGAAAACTTCAGCGAAATTCTCGTACCCGAAGCGCTTAAGCTGGTCGCGAAGCTCCATCGCACCTTCAACGGGCGACGCAAAGAGCTACTGGAGCGGCGCAATCGTCGGCAGGCGGATCTTGACAACGGTAAGACTCCCGACTTTTTGCCTGAGACCGCACAGATCCGCGCCGATAATTGGAAAGTTGCGCCCATCCCGAAAGACATTACCGATCGCCGCGTTGAGATCACAGGACCGACCGATCGCAAAATGGTGATCAACGCCCTGAACTCCGGCGCGAAGGTATTCATGGCGGATTTCGAAGACGCCAACGCTCCGACTTGGCACAACATGGTCGATGGCCACATCAATCTGCGCGACGCGGTTCGGCGAACAATCGAATTTCAAAGCCCGGAAGGCAAAGCCTATCGGCTGAAAGATCAGGTCGCGGTACTGTTCGTTCGGCCTCGCGGCTGGCACCTCGTCGAAAAACATTTGCTGGTTGACGGCGAACCAGTAGCCGGGGGGCTTTTCGATTTCGGCCTGTATCTGTTCCACAATGCGAAGGAATTACTCTCCCGAGGTAGCGGTCCGTATTTTTACCTGCCTAAGATGGAGAGCCATCTTGAGGCGCGGCTTTGGAATGATGTCTTCCACCTTGCTCAGGATGAAATCGGGATTCCACGCGGGAGCATCCGAGCAACGGTCTTGATCGAGACCATTCTCGCAGCATTCGAAATGGATGAGATCCTTTACGAACTGCGCGATCACTCGGCCGGTCTAAACTGCGGTCGTTGGGATTATATCTTTAGCTGCATCAAACGATTCCGAAATAAGCCAGATTTCATTCTCGCTGATCGCGCGCTAGTCACGATGACTACGCATTTCATGCACTCGTACTCGCTCCTATGTATCAAAACCTGCCATCGCCGTGGTATTCATGCGATGGGCGGAATGGCAGCTCAAATTCCGATCAAAAATGACGAAAAGGCGAACGCAGAAGCGTTTGCCAAAGTCAAGGCTGACAAGGAGCGGGAAGCCAGCGACGGCCACGACGGTACCTGGGTCGCGCATCCCGGGCTTGTCCCCGTTGCATTAGAGGCATTCGATGCGGTGATGAAGAGCCCAAACCAGATTGACCGCAAACGTGAAGATGTGCGCGTGACCGCTCAGGATCTATTGCAGTTCGGGCCGGAGAAGCCGATCACAGAAAAGGGCCTGCGCACCAACATCAGTGTCGGAGTACAATATCTCGAGGCATGGCTGCGTGGCTCGGGAGCAGTGCCGATTTTTAACTTGATGGAGGATGCTGCTACCGCGGAAATCTCGCGTGCCCAGGTTTGGCAATGGATCCGAAGTCCGAAGGGAGAATTAGATGATGGGAGAAAAGTAACGGCGGATCTTTTTCGCCAAATCCTGGCGGAAGAGCTGCAGAAGATAAGGACCAGCGTCGGCGAAGAACGATTCGCTAAGGGTCGTTATAGCGAGGCAGCCAAGCTATTTTCCGATCTAACGACAAGCGATACTTACGTCGATTTTCTCACCCTCCCCGGCTATGAGCTACTGGGCTGAGGGTACAGTTTTCCCTACATGCTTATTGACTTATCCGATCGAGCAAAGCTTCGGGTTACCGGCCCGGATCGAATCCGTTTCTTGAACGGGCAACTCACCAACGACATAGCTAACCTGAAACCGGGTATTTCCGTCTATGCCTGTGCCCTCTCAGCCAAAGGGAAGCTTTGCGGCGACCTATTCGTGACGCCGCTGAAGGATGCTCTCCTGCTGGACTACGAACCGGCGCTGCGCGACTCAATCCCGGCACGCCTGGAGAAATATCTCATCGCCGATGAAGTTGAGCTCGAAGACGTAACCGAGCAATTCGCGCTTTTCCACCTTTCCGGCGCGGAACTGCCGGACGCAATTCCCCCGGAAGGTACCGTCACGATAAGCAACCGCTTCGCTATTGATGGCAAGGATCTATTGCTACCAGCCACGCTGAAAAATGTGGTGCCCAAGCTGGTAAACCACACTCCAGTCACTGATTCCAAATTAGAGGAATTCCGCATCGAGCAAGGGATCCCGCGTTGGGGTACCGAGCTCTCCGAGGACGTAATTCCGAACGAAGCGGGTTTGGACGAACGAGCTGTCAGTTACACCAAAGGATGCTATCTGGGACAAGAGATAATCAGTCGGATAAAGAGTCTCGGCCATGTAAACCGACATCTGCGCGGCATTCGTCTCACCAGTGGTTCAGATTTGCAACCGGGAGACAAGCTCGTACCTGAAGATGGCAAGCCAATCGGTACCGTCACAAGCGCTTATAAAAGTGACCGGCTCGGCAGCTGGATCGGACTCGCCTATCTTAGACGTGGCTTCGATCAACCTGGAACGATCTATCCAGTTTCACGTTCGACTACTTCGAGCTTGATTGGTAGCGTCGAAGTCCGCAGCCTTCCGTTCGTTTAATCATGAAACGACTTATCATCCTTCTGGTTACAATCCTTGTAGCCGGTTCCGTCGTGCGCGCCGATGAAGTGGCGGTTTTTGAGCTGCAATGGGGAAAAGGGAAACAGCGGCAGGTTCGCAGTTTCGCCCTCGATTTTGATGAAAAGGCTGCGCCCTATACTGCGTCCAATTTCAAAAAACTGGTGCGGGACAAATTCTATGTCAAAACCGCGATTCATCGAGTTATTCCAGACTACCTCGTCCAGGGCGGAGATCCGCTCAGTAAGAGGAAAGATCGCAACGTGATCGGTACCGGCGGCCCAGGTTACACATTGCCAGCAGAGATCCAGCTAAAACATGTGCGCGGCGCGGTGGCAATGGGCCGCCTTCCCGACAACGTAAATCCAAAACGGCTTTCTAACGGCAGCCAGTTTTATATCTGTCTCCGGCCAATTCCGACGCAAGACGGTAAAGATACTGTCTTTGGCCACGTTGTTTCCGGACTTGAAGTACTGGATGAGATCAGTCATGCAGTAGCAGACAGTAACGCCAATCCGGCCGACAAGATTGAAGTAAAGCGGGCCTACATTATTGATCGGTCCCAGCTCGGCCAACCGGTGAAAGGCCACTGAACAGAAATAACGCCGGGAACGCCGATAGCACCGACAACGCCGGGAACTGGATCTGACCACCTTGGAGTAACGTGTTTGCAACTCCTTCCTGTCACCATCGGCTTGCATCCGCTGTTTGTCTTAATAGTTGCAAGATAAAGAGCGGGGCGCTGGTTGGTGAAGGCAGGAAAAGGGCGACACAAGACACTCGGCGCAGTTTTCCCATCCGCTATCGGCGTTCTCGGCGATACCGGCGTTACGTTGGATGGCGCTAATTCGAGTTTCCGGAGGCTTCTCTTTTTTGAGTGGTGCCCTGATACCTTAAACAGGGTATTTCCTGACTATTCCTTCGTCCGCTGACCGTGTTCTCATGCAAGAGCGATGGAAAAAGAAATGAGGGATTGTCCATCATTTCAGCGAAGCCTCGCGTTCAACTATGGAACCAACAGGCTTCGATCATCATCGACCTGACCACTCTGGCTCTTCGTCACGGGTGGCGTTGCCTTCCCGCGCGTATGAGTACCGAAGAGGTTTTGAGGGCGTTGGAGCGCTACACGGAGGAGTCATCTGAGAGTGATCGTCAGACGGCGACAAAACTGGGTGTCAACCGAATGACGTTGACCGCTTGGCTGGTCGGTAGAGATCGACCTCAACGGTGTATACTAGCGAGGTTAGCAGGTTTTTTGAGACGCGTTGGCTATCTGTAAGATGCGGATGGAAACCGCGACTTGCTCCGTACCATCGTAGGATTTCTGCTGAGGGTCGAACCGGAGGAGTGGGCTGCCCGCTGCGATTGATTGACCGCAGCAATAAGGCAGCGGGGCGAAGGTTCCTCAACTTCGAAGGCTTTGCTTATTGATGAGAATTGAGCAGTAGAAGGTAGCGATCTGCGCTGGGAATCACGATTATGTAGGACATTAGGTAACACTCGATCGCACGGAGTCAGAGAGTTGCCGCTGCCGTTAGAGCTTCGTAACGAGGGCGTCCGACAGATAAAGGAATAGGGCGCATCCCAGAAGGACCAGCAGCCCCGCAAGTGCGATGTCGATTCGCGATCCTGTTCCCGGGCGCAGGCCTTCGCGGTCGATATTCTTCGCGGTCATCACAAAGCGAGCAGCTGCAATGCCGACCATCGCAGTGCCGAGAACGATAAGCGCCAGTCCCGCTAGGTTGCCGAATTTCTGGCCCGGCAACGACAGAGTGCGACCTGCCAAGGACGGAGCAGCAAACTCCAGGAATAGGTCGAACTTTTCCACGAGGAATCCGAAGGCCATCACAGCGATGGCCGTGCGCACCCAGGCGAGAAATGTACGTTCGTTCGCCGAATGGTCACCAAAATTTCTGATCATCTTGTCTGACAGTATGAATCCGCGAAGTGGCACGATCAACATCAAGAAAAATCGGGGCCCAATGGGACGAAGTTCTCCGACTTGCTACCTCAACTAAGCGAATCGCGTCCCTGATCTTCGAACGCGTCAGCGACCTCTACGACGAGAAATTGGCAATCGCCGAAAGCTTCAGTTCATCGGCGGCGTCTCTCATTCCCTGTTGTTCCTATTCATGAGCTTTCAAAAACAAAGCCCGACTATCT
>JBEEIB010000134.1:0-4216 GCA_041167675.1 Verrucomicrobiota bacterium | reverse complement strand
CTAGCGGTTCATTTTGGATCGGATCACTGAGCTGATGCAGTAGACGCTTCGCTTGCGCGATCCCTATGAGACCCGCCCGATTCATTCGACCTGGAGCCTCGAGTTCTTTGGCCATCCCCAACCGGCCAGCATCAAGACCGACAAATCCACTATCCGCGACTAATTGATGAACAATTGCTTTGGATGCTTGGTGATCCCCGCAGTAAAACACCGCTAAACGCTGAAGCCGGCCGATTCGGTAAATCGCGTGTGGAATGAAAGACGCAGGAATAGTGCTGAATGCTTTGACGATCCGAGCATTTGGAAGCTTTTTAGCCAGCTCTTCGCCCGCCGAGGTTGACTGAGGCAGAGAACGCACCATCCTGCCGTTTGGATTCCACTCGACCGGATTTGTGACATCGATCACTGTCTTCCCTTTCAGCGGTCCCGCGGCCTCCAATGCATCGTCCACGCCCCAAAAATTTGGCGAGAATAAGATCACGTCGCCAAACAGAGCTGCATCACCAACATCGCCGAGATAAGCTCCTAGTCCGGCTTCTTCAACCAGCACTCTTAGGCGCTTTGGATGACGCGAACTGAAGAGAACTTGATGTCCGGCTCTAACCCACAACTTTCCCAGACCACCGCCAACTTTCCCCGCTCCAATAATTCCGATCTTCATACAATTGTCCCCTAACCGCTTCCAGACCCCGTAGTCAGATGTGAAACGGCCTCTGATTCTCGCCCGCATCCATAAGCCTCTCCAATACCGTTCTCGAAGTGTTGCTGTCGCTTTTGCGTATGGCAAAAGTCGAGCCTCGAAGGAAACCGCTAGGGGATTTGGATATTGGTCGGTAAGTCGATCGGCAACTTCCAGGCTGTTGCCCAGTTTCCTCCGGCTCCACAAGTCAACTTGGCGTTGGGCGACTTGTTGCTAACCCCAGTATCGCCTAGCCGCGGACGGTTCGATCTGCCACACGGAAAACAATATAGAAGCGTACAATTTTTCCCGTTTAGTGGGTACCCTTGGAATCATCAATCACAACCTTATGCGCAACTTTAAACTCATCACCGCTTCAGTCTTGGCCATTTTAGTAGCAATCGTCGTGGTCCAGAACAGGGAACCGGTAGCAACGCATCTACTGTTTGCTACAGTTGTCATGCCTCACGCTATTTTGCTTTTTATCGCCTGCACGGCCGGATTCGCGCTTGGGGTCCTTCTCACTATGTCGCTAAAGACAAAGAGTAAGACCACACAATGAGGCGCATGGAAGCATATGCCAAGCTCGAAGACACTTTCGCCTTCCTCGATCTGGCTATCTGCACCGTTGGCGATTTCCTGATTTTCTAATTCCAGAAGCGCACCCGCCCGCGTTGAACTGAGGTGCTTGCGTCCGGCTGCCGGTCACGCGTAAACCAGCAAATGAATTTTCTCGGGTAGAAACCTGGAAACCTGAAGGATCATGTTTCCTCGAATGAGCTTTACGAGCATATTTCTCCGCGGTGCTCCGAGTATCAGGTGCGAGGCGCCCACGTTTACCGCAAGATCGACAATGGTGTGGGCTGGAACATCGCTAACTGTGTAACAGGGGAGAATCGGGTGTCCATCGGCCTTCTCCTTCGCGTAAGCGAAAATCTTTCGAGCTTGCGAGTCGTTCGTCCAGTGGCGTTTTCGATCTTCCAGGGTGAGGATCGCTTGCTCGCGAACGAACGTAATGTACAAAGGCCGGTTCATGTCCTTCGCTATCTCAATGGCAAAGTCGAGGGTTCCACCGATGCCGCGCACGGCGCAAAGCATCGGAGAACGATAGGTCGTGCCCTCAGGAAGTTTAAAGCTTGGTTCGGCAGCTGCCGCCCGCTCGATCTCAGGCCTCGGCACGGTGGGGTGCATACGTTTCCTGGCGACTGAAATCCCGTGTAGGACTAGACCGACAGCCACCACGCTCCCCGCAAACACTCGTGCGCCCGGTTTTTCCACCAAAAGAGAAATCTCTATCGCCGCCATGACGAGAAAGGTGCAAAACATCAGAGCACGCTCCCACCAGGCAAGATTGAGTTTGCTGTCGGTCGACGTGGCACCGAGATTCGTAGCGATCGCCCCGACAACTCCAACCGCGTAGAGTTCCGCGAGACCAGCGATGTCTTTGACGGCGACAACCAAAATCGCGGGTATGACAGTTGCAACAATCAGTCCAAGGTTCGGAACGCCAAAACCATTGAGTTTCTCGAACCGAGACGGCAGCTCTCCGTCCCGTGACATTAAAAACGAGATAGCGATAAGGTCGACGATCGCGGTATTGACGGCAGAGAGTAACAGGAAGCCAAAAACGCCGGCAACAATCCAGCCGGCAACTTGGCCAAAGATCGGGCCGAACTGTCCGCCCACAAATATCTCTGCCATGTAACGCAGCATGTAGTCGCGCACCCCGGGATGATCTGGCGCATTAACGTCGCCATGGTCGATCTGGAGCCCACCCAAGGCGTGCATTCCCAAGCCAAGCAGCGCCGTAAAGATGCTTACTTCGAGCACCACCGAGAATATCGCCGGTGTTGAGGTCTTTCTCACCGAGGGACGCTCTTCAGAACTCCCACGATCGAGCTTCATAACGCTGGTAGCGTTTGCAATCGCTTCAACGCCTGACACCGCCAGAACGATGCCAACAAAGCCGTTCCAGTTGTGCCAGAATCCACCCGCAAGCGGCTTCACGTTGTGCCAAGCCTCACCGAGATGCGGTAAGGAAAAAAACGCGAGGACTACCACAGCGATTACTGTCGGGACAGAGACCGCAACAGCCAATACTCCGGTACGCTTTGGACCGAAAAAGTTCAACGCACCGATCCCGAGAATAGCGGCCCCCGCAAAGATTTCCGGATGCGGCACTCCAACGTACTGGAACCCGGACAGGGCACTGATCGACGCGGTCACGATGTAGTCCGCAATTAGGAGGAAAGCGCCGACGATAGCGATGATTTTCGAACGATGATAAACGCTGGCGTATACACCGCCCCCGTCGGGATAGTGCCGGCAGATGGCCATGTAATTGATGCCGACCAAGGCCAAAAGCACGGACATTGCCAAAATGAGCCAGAACGAGCTGTAGCCCGCGACCGCAAACGCCAAGCCAATCACATAAGCCTTACTGGTCCCCCAGTCACCGTACAAGATCGCCGCCGCACGCGACGAATCGACGTTACGCGGCCGCTTGGTCTTACCGAGAATCATCCTAAATCTTTCTTACCGCCATATACTAGCTCCTTGGCTTTGCTGCGTTAGCAAACCATAAGGCAACTATTGCGAGAGATCGCGGCATCCCCCCGGACCGCTCACGCCACTCTGCCTACTGCTGGTGAATTTCATCTTTCTTGCAAACGTGATGACCTCGTTCATCGCGGTGGCAGTGTATTTGATTCCCCTAGCGACGGGTCGAGGCTGAAGGCCCTCGCTTCAAGAGATCCCGTGCCTCGGTTGTGCCATCTCGGGAAAGCAACAACAACCCGTCGGCAAGAGTATGGGAGGAATCGACTAAGACAGGCGACACTCACGAGAACAATAACAACTACTACATGTAGTGCCGCACCTCTGATAGAGCTGTGCGTTATAGAAAGTGGACTTAATGAAAAAATATCTCTGCCCGATCCTAGCCGCGTTAGGGCTCTTCGCTTTGGTTCCTACGGAATCCAAGGCGATTACCGTTACCGTAGGACAAGGGTATTCCGACGATCGTTACTATTACCGTGAACCTGGCTACCGCTATTACCATTACCGCCACCATCACAACCCTTATTATCGGCCGCACCATTGGCAAGATTAGGGTTAAGAGTCAGCAATAAAAATCCCGTTTCGCGACGAATTTAGGATCTGCCGCTAGCGGTATGCCAACCTTGTTCCCTCCCAGATTGGATGATAGTGAACAGGCTATTTTCTTTCCATTTAGTACGTGAAAGTCGGCCGTCAGCGAATGGATCTGGGTTCGAGTTCGCGTAAAGCCACATCGGAAAGATGGCGACCCCAAACCAGCCTAGACCTTTCATGGTGGAAATGCGACCATCGGAAGCGACGCGCCATCTAAATGCCAGTTCAGATGGTCCAACCCCCGCGGATCTCGGAAAGTTTGTCAATCTCTGGTTCACAGTTGCTGTGATCGGATTGTTCGTCTTTGCCTGTTTCTACACCCTAAAGGTAGCTGTTGACCTTTTTCTTCCAATAGTGCTTGCAGGTTTTCTCGGTTTCCTGCTT
>JBEEIB010000133.1:0-6643 GCA_041167675.1 Verrucomicrobiota bacterium | reverse complement strand
AGAGGCCGAATTTCTGAGGCTGGGTCTCCGCGATTAACAGCGCCTCTGGTGCAGTCAGATCAGCAGCAACAGGTCGAGACTTTCCCGCCAGGGTCACCGTAGTCGTGTCCCCGGGATCTAGAATCTGGAGCGTACCGTGGGTACCCGAAAAAGTAAGGATAGCCGTGACGCTGTAGTAGTGCCTATGGGGTTCCCAGGCCTGATTCCGGCCAATTCCTGCGCTAACGAAAGGCGCGCCAACTCCTTGAATGAGGACTCGGTTGGTTAAATAAGTACCACCAATCTTCATTCGATCGGTCGCAAGCAAGCGATCAAAGCCCGGAATATAAGCTCCGGCCTTGTCAAATTTCAGGCTTAGACCAAGAGGACCACTGGGACCTGCTAATTGAATTTCCTTCTCCCACGGTTTCTCCCTCGATGCGATCGTCTGTTCCACGAGCCTGGCCACAGAATAGTTGTAGAAGGCGACGACCTCGTCTGCTCTGGGACCAGAAAGGTTCTTCTGGGCATCGAGACTAAGCATTGCAGCCGCCTCACTTTGGGCCATTGCCGCCTTTGGATTGGTTTTAGCAAGCTCCTCACTTACCTTCATTTCTGAACGAGCTTGCTTCAGTTCTTCCGTACTTTGATTGGCCACTAACGCGATCGGCGGTGAGGGAACAACGACGCCGACGGAAGCGAAGGGAGCACAACCCACCAACAGGGTGCCGCCAAGCCAAGCCGTGAGAAAGAAACACAGGGGGAAAAACGAAATTTTCGAGAGATCAAAACGCGGCATAGATCCAGTCACCTATAAGAAATTTTCGTAATCTTTGCGAGGGTAATAGATCAACTATACGGTCGCTGCGTTTCTGTCATAATTGAGACACTATTATTTGGCCAGAGTGATACCTGGGGGCAACCATTCTTTGCATCCTGCTCAGCGGCTCTGACGGCGTCGTTCCATACCGGAGTGCCCATCTCGACTCTGCTCTATCCGAAAAGATTATTCCTTACGGCCACGGCGGCTAACAGAGCCCTGAAGCAATCGACGAACTATTGCGAATCCTGCAGCTCCATTTGGGACTGAAAGCCGAGCCGACGCGCAGAGTGCTGGCCGCTCAGTAGCTTTACGTGACTTTACAGCGCCGCAGAGCATTCGTTGCCGCCGATGTCCGGCCGGAAGCACGTAAGACCAAAGTCCAATGTTCGGTCGGGGCGCGGTCTTGCAAGGGGCGCACGCGCAAGAGGTGTTGCCTCGCCCAGAACCGCCCTTCAAAGGCCACATTGGCCGAACCGTCCAGGAATCTAGCAAGGACTTTCCGCAAGAAGTTACCGCGCCAGAAGGCGCGCCAAACATCCTGCTCATCTTGACCGATGATGTTGGCTTTGGCGCGACAAGCCCGTTCGGCGGGCCGATCCCGACGCCGACGTTCGACCGGTTCCAGCTGCCGTAATTGTTGACTCAATCATGTCGGTTATGCCAATCCGTCCTTCCCAAAGAATCGCCGGAGCCCGAAACGGAAAGGTCATAGCTCGCCAAGAACGTTTCCATTCGGCACATAGGATCTGGGAGCGTTCTACGCGCGACAGCTTTCAGCTCCAAATATGCAGGTAGAGGTGGTGAGCGGATTGCAAAAGAAAAGCGGTCAAAGCGGATCACGTGTAACCGTCAGGACGCGAGCCGACCCGCGGCAGTCAAGGTTCCGATTCGGTTGCAGGGTTACTGGCCTCCCCTCCGGCCGGGTAAAATTCCTTGAGCGGCCGAGCCGATGTCACCACGCAAAACCGGACTCGATGGCAGCCTAAAAAGTTTTCTGCCTCTTCCATTTGCGGTTCTTACTTTGGAGGAACCGTTGATACAGGAAGAGTTGAGTGATAATGCCAAGTGCCCAATCGAAATTCCCAGAGCGTGTTGTCGTCAAACAGAGCGAGAATGATCCAAGTTTTGTTCTGCAAAGACTCGCAGCGGACTATTTGCACAAGTTTACGATTGGCAGCATCAGGCTTGACTTCGGCAGGGACTGCGTTCGCTGATTTATCGTCAGAGTATGCTGACGTAGCTGCTAATCCTAGTAGTGCGGATAGGATTAATGCTTTGATCATAGGTTGCGAAAACGACGTAAATTCTCGGTCCGCGTACCAAGTCTTTGCAATTCCTAAAACGAAGCCTCTAGATTGCTTTCCTATCCTTCGAAAGTTGAGCGCTTGCCTGAACTATTGTACACGGGCCGCCACGATAACGCGGAGTAAACTGCCCTCGAGGAAGTAGAAGCCATGAGTTCCCAGCTTCCCGATCTGGCATGAGAATCGATCCTGCGAACACGACACTAATCATCACTGGCTGGTCAAGGCGTATTGCATACTGACATAAACCGAGGAGACCGGCATCGCCGGACTTTACTGGATGCAGACTATACCGAAGACCATGCGCGCGGCGGCGATCGATCGCTTCGGCGGACCCGAAGTGTTGTCGATCCATTCGCTGCCGGTGCCCGTCCCTGACGCGGGCGAGGTGTTGATCACGGTGGACACGGCGGGAGTCGGAGGCTGGGATGCTGACATGCGGGAAGGCTGGTCCCCAACCGGTCACACGCGCTTTCCGCTCGTGCTCGGTACGGATGGCTCCGGCACTGTCGCAGCCGCGGGATCGCGCATCCGCCGACTCAAGGTCGGCGACCGGGTCTACGCATACAGTTTCGACAATCCGAAGGGCGGCTTCTACGCCGAGTATGTCGCAGTCTTGGCAGAAAGGGTCGCGCACATACCCAAGCGGCTCGACCTTGAGCAGGCCGGCGCGATCCCGACCACTGGTCTCACCGCGCTCCAGGGTATCGACGACGCATTGCACATAAAACGCGGCCAAAGCGTCATCATTCATGGTGCGGCTGGCGGCGTGGGAAGTCTGGCACTCCAGTTCGCGAAGTTGCGCGGCGCACGCTTGCTGGCGACCGCTTCGGGTGAGGATGGTTTAGCCCTGGTGCGCCGGTTGGGAGCGGACACGACCGTGGACGGGCGACAAGGGGACATTAAGGCCGCCGCGCGCCGCTTCGCGCCCAATGGCGTTGACGCCGTGCTCGCGCTCGCGGGCGGCAAGGCGCTCACCCACTGCCTCGACGCGCTCCGGCCGGGCGGCCGACTCGCGTATCCCAACGGGATCGAGCCCGAGCCGAGGAAGCGACGCGGCATAGAAATCATCTCCTACGACGCGATCGCCGGCGTCCGCGAGTTCCAGCGCCTCGGCCGTGCCGTGGAGGAGGCGAAGCTCGAGGTACCGATCGCCGGAGCCTACCGGCTCGCTGATGCTGCGAGGGCGCACGAGCGGCTCGCCGCGGGGCACGTGCTCGGCAAGATTGTACTTCGGATCCGCTAAAGCAGTGCGTGGAGACCATCAGCATGAGTGATCCAGAGAAATTTGATGCCATGGAACGGCGTTGGTTCGGTTCCACGAAGCAAGAGGTGGCCGTCATAGGTCAGGGCACTTGGGACGTTGAGAAAAACCAAGGTGGCGCCGTTGCCGCGATCGCGGCATTGCGCCGGGGGCTCGACCTTGGTATGACTCATATTGACACTGCAGAAATGTACGGCGCGGGCGCAGCCGAAGAAATAGTTGGCGAGGCGATCGCTGGTCGTCGTGACGAGGTCTTTCTGGTTTCCAAGGTCCTTCCTCAGCACGCTTCCCGTCAGGGAACGCTTGCTGCCTGCGACCGTTCACTGGTCCGGCTGAACACCGACAGACTCGATTGCTATCTTTTGCACTGGCGTGGCGCAGAGCCGCTTGAAGACACGATTGCTGCGTTTGAGCAGCTTAAAAATGAGGGAAAGATTCTCTCCTGGGGCGTGAGCAACTTCGATGAGGTCGACCTGGCAGAAGCTTGGAGCATCGCAGATTCTCTGGTTTGCAATCAGGTCCTCTACCATCTGGAGGAGCGCGCGATTGAACACGCTGTGCTCCCGTGGTGTATACAACACGATGTTGCTGTCGTCGCCTATAGCCCGTTTGGTCATGGGCATTTTCCTGACCCACGCACGACTGGCGGCCGCGTTCTCCAACAAATCGCCGTAGCGCATAGCGCGACCCCTCGACAAGTGGCGCTTCGATACTTGACCCGCCAGTCGCCGCTCTTCGCCATCCCGAAAGCCTCTAGCGTCAAACACGTTGCCGAAAACGCGGGGGCTGCGCAGCTTCGTTTGACTGAAGCCGACATTGAGCGGATCGAAGCGGCTTTCCCACTCGGCTCCCGTCCAGAAAGTCTGCCGATGCTGTAGAAGCCAGCGCTAACGGCGTCTACCCGCTCGGAGAGAGCACAAAAAAGGGCGTCAAAAAAACCAATTTCAGAGAAGTTAAAAAAGACGAAATGAAGAGTGCTAGAAACCGAAGCATCCATCAATGAAATTAACCCTTCCGACCGCGAACCGAGATCATATTCAGGGGCCCCTTGATGCCCCCGTGATGCTCCTGGAGTATGGGGACTATGAATGCCCTTACTGCGGTCAAGTTTATCCGATCATCAAAGAGATTCAGAAACGTTTGGGCGACAATTTGTGTTTTGCCTTTCGCAACTTTCCGCTGACCAATATGCATCCGCATGCCGAACACGCTGCCGAGGCAGCCGAGGCGGCGGGTGCGCAGGGCAAATTTTGGGCAATGCACGATGTGTTGTTCGAAAATCAAGACGCTCTCGATGATGAAAACCTTGTCCAATATGCAATAGCCTTAAGGCTCGACGCTCGGCGACTGATCGCCGAGGTCGAGGCCGGAGCATATGCTCCACGATTGAGGGAAGATTTCATGAGTGGTGTCAGAGCCGGGGTGAACGGTACGCCGACCTTCTTCATCAACGGCGAACGTTATGATGGGGCTCCTGGTTTGCTTGAGTTGCTTGCTGCACTTACGCCGGCAGGCGCAGGCTAAGAAACAGGTCGCCGGTCTCACCGGGCTACTTTCATTGGCGTTCCTGGTGGGACGGTGCACATGTTCAAAGCACCAATCCCCTAGGGTGCATTTGAGAACTTCTATGCCAATTAAAGTCATTGATTTAACCGTTCACGACATTCGTTTTCCAACCTCGCGCGCGCTTGACGGTTCCGACGCGATGAATCCTGCTCCTGACTATTCGGCGACATACGTAGTCCTCAAAACGGATGCGCCGCAGGGACTCGCCGGCCATGGATTAACCTTTACGATCGGTCGTGGGAACGAGATCTCCGTAGTGGCGGTGAAGTCGCTCGCCCCGCTCGTCGTCGGTGCGACCTTGGAAGAAATCTTCGCTGATATGGGTGGATTCTGGCGCTACCTGACCACCGGCGATAGCCAGTTACGTTGGCTAGGTCCAGAAAAAGGCGCCATTCATCTTGCAACCGCCGCAGTTGTAAACGCCGTGTGGGACCTGTGGGCAAAGTTCCAGGGTAAACCGGTCTGGAAGCTGTTGGTCGACATGAGCCCGCCGGACTTGGTGCGTTGCCTGGACTTTAGTTATGTAACGGACGCGGTTACACCTGATGAAGCGATTGCGCTTCTGGAAGCCAACGTTCCAACGAAAGCGGAGCGGGAGCGTCAAATGCGGGAGTCCGGTTATCCTGCCTACACCACCTCAGCGGGCTGGCTCGGGTATTCGGACGAAAAGGTGCGGCGTTTAGCGCGCGAAGGGGTCGCCGCCGGTTGGACCCACTTTAAACAAAAGGTCGGCGGCGATATCGAGGAGGACATTCGTCGTGCCCGAATCCTGCGCGAGGAGATCGGTTGGGAGCGCAAGCTCATGATGGATGCCAACCAGGTGTGGGATGTCGAGCAATCCATTCGCAACATGCGTCGTCTGGCCGAATTCAAACCGTGGTGGATCGAAGAACCGACCAGCCCTGACGACATACTGGGGCATGCCACTATTCGAAGACAGATCGCGCCAATCGGAGTGGCAACGGGCGAGCACTGTCATAACCGCGTGATGTTTAAACAACTGCTGCAAGCTGAGGCCATCGATTTTTGTCAGATTGACAGTGCACGACTGGGCGGCCTGAACGAGGTAATGATCGTCTTATTGATGGCGGCCAAATTTGGTGTGCCGGTTTGCCCGCACGCCGGCGGTGTTGGCCTATGCGAATACGTCCAGCACATTTCATTGTTCGACTACATTTGCCTGTCCGCTTCGCTGGAAAACCGGGTGATCGAATATGTCGATCATTTGCATGAGCATTTTCTCGATCCGGTCGTGATCCGCAATGGACGTTACATGCCTCCGGAAAAGCCTGGCTACAGCATTACTGTCCGGCCCGAAACCCTTGAACAATTCGATTTTCCCAATGGCCCAGCTTGGAAAGGTCGCAGTAACGAGCAAGCGGCCTTCAAATCGCAAGCCAGAGGCTAGAAATTTAGAATTTAGAAGCTAAGAAGCTAGAATTTGGAATCTAGAACCTAGATAGGCGCGAAGCGCTGCAAGATTATAGCCCAAGGGTGGAGGCTTGGCGGAACCCTGGGTTGCCCAAAAACAGCGCGGAAGCTCTGAAGGAGCGGTAGAATCTAAGCTGCTAGCTCGTGGGCATATCACGTAGGAACGATCGATTGCTGCACGGACGTGCAATCGAGCAGCTTGGGTGCGTTCCAAATCGGCCGGTAAGCATTCCAAGATCCGAGGCGGGACTCGCTGGCTAGTAGCCCGGTGGTCGC
>JBEEIB010000132.1:0-7818 GCA_041167675.1 Verrucomicrobiota bacterium | reverse complement strand
GTCCATACGTCTCAAAATGAAGTCAGCAGACACTGTGCCCAAAGCGAAAGCCGCGATTCAAGGGAGCGAGCTAGGCAATTTTGACGCTCCAATCCTCGTGAAGAATATTTCAATGGTGAGACAACGGCCGATGAACAACGAATCCCAAGAATTGAAGGAGATTTATGTTAGCAAAAACCTGCCCGCTTATGCTTAAGCTCTCCGAATCTCCCTGAGGTTGACCGATCAGCTGAGTTTTGGCGCAATCGCGACCTCGCATACGGTTGAACTGAATGCCTCCGCAAATTTGTTCACATATCAGCGCGATCCAGACGGTCAAACATCCAAACCATCTGGAGTGTCAGGAATGCGTGAAGCTCGGCTCGTCGTGGGTCCACCTCCGCACCTGTCAAAACTGCGGCGTCACGCTCTGTTGCGATTCCTCACCTAATCGTCACGCCTCCAAGCACGCCCGGACTGTGTCGCACCCGGTTGTTGCCTCCGCCCAACCCGGCGAACGCTGGCTCTATTGTTATTCTGACGAAAGTTTCGCAGAATATTAGTAGACGCCGAAACCGCTACCGATCGAAAGGATCGTTTATGGAGAAAGTGAACGCGAGAGACTTGACGGAAGAACTTTGGTCGTCTCCAAAGAAAAAATATGTCGGAGCCGGCAAAGAGTTATCGATCGCGCTGCGACAGGATGATGGGCGCCATCATCCCTTTGACGTCGAGATTTTGCGAATTCCGCCAGGCAAAACGCCTTATCCCTATCACTCCCACAGCGCCCAGTGGGAATTCTATTACGTCTTGTCCGGCGCGGGCTCCGTTCGGGAGGAAAAGGGAAAGACAGCCATCGCGCCCGGCGATGCTTTCATTTTTGGGCCGGGCGAAGCTCATCAGCTATTCAACGACGGTTCCGAAGATCTCATTATTTGTGTCGTCGCCGACAATCCAGTTGGAGAATCGGCCTACTACCCCGATAGCCAAAAATGGTTGGTACGATCGCCGGAGAGAAGGCTCATTCGCTCACATCCGCTGGATTATTTCGACGGAGAGGAATAAATGAACAAGCTACGCTTCGATTTCGGCACGATGGCAATTATCGTGATTACGCTGCTGCTATTCGTCATCGCCCTATTCGAGAAAGGATTTACTCACGACCTCCTTCTTGAAGCAGGTGTATTCCTGGTCTCGGTAAAACTTATTATCATGTCATACAAGAGTAACCAGGCGACGCAGGACATCCGAAAGCAGCTCAGTGAGATCGAGCAAGCGATCAACCGAGTGGAGAATACCAAGGGGAATAGAACCGGGTCTTAGCAGACGGTTGGTTGTGAAGCCGAAAACTGCGATCAGTTCGGCGATCAATTGATTGCCAAATCACGTTACGCTTTGCCGGATCGATCGTTAGTTTTCCGGCACGTGATCACTCGCCCCTTGTTCCTTCTCCTCACCGAGAAGGTTGCCGACGGTGAGCGGCCGAGAAGGACGATCGAGCGAATCGGCGAAGGTTCGAAACCGCTCCGAGAAGAGCTCCTGCCCCCTGCGTCGCCAGTAATACTCGAGCCCAGGCGCAGCTAGATAATGACGATACAGGTTCCAATAACCGCGCCAAATCTGCTCGTCCATCAGACCGTAAATGTAATGGAAATGAATGGTCTCCATTGCCTTCAAAAACTGGAAGGCGGCGTGATAAAAGCGGGCCCGATCGTCAGCCGAAAGCGCGTCTAAATTCTCCAAACCTATCCGCCAGATCCGAGCGATATCCACGTTCTCGCTGAACTGCTTGGTCACGTCGCGGAGTGCACTCGCGGCTGAATCGTGCGCAGTGAGCTTGGCGATGCGTGTGCTCCGATTCACCTGCACGGCGAGATACCAGAGTGAGGCGACCACAGCGAGCGAGCTGATGATCTGTGCGGTTGCGTTGACGGCTTCCCAGTTCAAGATAAACCCGATTACGGCGCCTCGGCTACTTTGAACACGATCTTTCCGCGCGTGTGTTGAGATGCGATCTGCTCGTGCGCTTTGGCTGCATCAGTCAAAGGCAGCACCTGCGACACTTCGGGCGTGACCTTTTTAGCGTCGATGAGCTTGCCCAGTTCTTCTAGAACGCGCGCGTCAGGGTGGGCCATCAGCGAAGTGCCGCGGATGCCATGCTTCTCCAGTTCCGCCGGATCAGGTTGTCCGGTAATCGAGACGAGGATGCCGCCCTTCTTCACCACGCTATATGACCGGGCTAGTGTATCACCGCGAACAGCGACCAACACCACGTCCGCATCTTTGACGACATCTTCGAATTTCGTGGTGGTGTAATCTATCGCTTGATCCGCTCCGAGCTGTTTCAGGAATTGCTGGTTCGCAGTCGACGCCGTCGCGATGACTTTTGCTCCGCGCACCTTTGCGATTTGCACCGCGAAGCTCCCGACACCGCCTGAGCCGCCGTGAATAAGAACAGTTTGACCGGGGCTGAGGTGCGCCTTGTCCACGAGTGCCTGCCACGCGGTGGTGGCGGCGAGAGGAACGGCTGCTGCCTGCTCGAAGCTAGTGCTACGAGGCTTAGGCGCCGCCTCGTTCTCCTTTACTACTGCAAACTGCGCATAACCACCTTGTTCCTTGAAACTGGAATAGGCGTAAACCGGATCGCCGGCTTTGAATTTCGTAGTCTTGGCCCCGGTCTTCTCCACCACTCCGGCGATATCCATTCCCAGGATAAGAGGGAAGGCGCCCATAACCTTCGCCAGGTTCCCCTGCCGAATATAGCCATCAACCGGATTGACTCCCGCTGCCATTACCCGGATCAAAATGTCATCATCTTTTGGCTCCGGTCGCGGCACGTCTTCATACTTCAGAACTTCGGGACCGCCATAGGAATGGATGACGACTGCTTTCATCATCGTCGGGGGCGGCTGAGCCATTCCACGCGGAACCAGAAAACCGGACATGACGCCGACACCAATCGTAGCGAGCACGATGAAGGTTCGCATAACCGGCTAACGTGGCGGCATTACGGCTTCCAAGCCAGCGTTTAGTGGTAATGAACTTCTTCCGAACGCGTGAGAACTTGATTTTGCGGCTCTTTTCGGATTGCATCGAGAGCGAGCTGCCGTTTTGCGGGCGCGTGAATTACGGCCGCCCGATTAAATGAGTGCCGCCGCGATTGCTGATAGCACCAACATCGGTGCATTCGCCACGACGCACTGGAGCGTCGTGCTCGCGGCCCAAGGTGGATCGACGATAGCCGACGAAGCCTTGGAGAAACTTTGCCGTACCTACTGGCGACCTCTGTATGGCTTTGCCAGGCGTCGAGGCTATGGCCCGGATGAGTCGCAGGATGTGACACAGGGATTTTTCGCATTGTTATTGGAACGAAGAGATTTCGACGCAGTGCGCCGCGAGAAAGGCCGCCTGCGGTCTTACCTACTCGTTTCGTTCAAACACTTCATTGCAAACGAGCATCAACACGCTGTGGCACTGAAGCGGGGTGAAGGGCAAGCTCTCATCCCGCTGGAGGAGTTACGAACGGGCGAGCGGGGTTATTTGGAGCCGGCCCATACTGTCAGCGCCGATCGGATTTTCGAACGACGCTGGGCGCTGGCTTTACTCGAGCAAGTGTTCGCGCGCTTAAAGGCCGAATATGTAGCCGCGGGCCGCGAGGTTTTATTTGAGCGTCTCAGAGAATTACTCGTAGATGAGCCGGAGCGGTCCTCGCAGGCGGAGATCGCAGCTGAGCTAGGAATGACTGAGAACGCGGTGAAGCAGGCGTTCCATCGACTGCGGCAGCGTTACCGGCTATTGCTGCGTGAAGAGGTCGCTCACACTGTCGCTGCGCCAGGCGACGTTGAGGACGAGTTACGACATTTGATTGCGGTTTTGCGGACGTAACTTCTGGAGAAATCCCGTGCATTACTCGGTGGAGATGACGGATGACCGCGCCACCAGAATGACGAGTGTAAACAGAATTTGCGGTAAGTGTGGCGCCGAAATCCTGTCCGACGCGCCGGAGGGATCCTGTTGCGCCTGCCTCCTGGAGAGTGTGCTTCTCCCGATTGCGGAAGAAAGCGATGCGTCCCGCGCTCGAAATGGATCGCCAGTCCTTCGGGATTTCGGAGAGTAGAGTTGCTCGAAGAAATTGGCCGCGGACCGAAGTCTTCCCTTAACTCCGCCGCCGATCCGCGTCGCGAAGAAACTGCATAACCTTTCGCGGCAATTCCTGCAGTACAGCTGTGAGGGAGCAGTGGACCGCTGCTCCGCGGAAGCAAAGATGAGAACAGACCAGCAATTATCAGTTCAAAAGAACGAAGGCCGTGAACGAATAGGAGAAACCGCTGGAAACTCCAACGGAAATGGAGCATCGCTGAAACGAAAATCTTATCTCGCCTCAGTCACACTACTGGTGACGGCGTTGTTCCTTCTACCCGGTACGGGCAGGGCAGCAACGGTCACTGTCCAAGTCGCACCCGGTGGGGACCTTTCTTTTTCGCCGGACTCCGTTTCCATTCAACCCGGTGATACCGTGCAGTGGGTTTGGGCCAACGCCGTGATGGATCATAGCGTCACGTCCGGTACTAATGGTGCCAGCAACGGTTTGTTCGATTCCGGCCTGCACAAGAGCTCCACCTTCACCTTTTCCTTCACCTTTCCCAACGCGGGAACGTTTCCCTATTTTTGCACTCCCCACTTCGAATTTGGAATGACCGGTACCGTTACCGTCGCAGCGGTGACCGCACCCTCTCCCCTTGTCAACATCTCTACACGCCTGGGCGTGCTGACCGGGGATAATGTCCTGATCGGCGGCTTTATCATCGGCGGCCCGGACAATAAGAAAGTGGTGCTGCGCACCATCGGTCCGAGCTTAAGTAGTCCGCCGTTTAATCTCACCGGAGTGTTGGCCGATCCTACTATCGAGCTACACGATGGCACCGGGGCGATTATCGCTACCAACGACAATTGGAAAGATACCCAGCAAACCGATATTGCTGCGACCGGGTTAGCCCCGACCAATGATCTTGAATCGGCCATCTTGCGGACTCTGCCGCCCGGCAATTACACCGCCATTGTGCGCGGGAAAGATAACGGCACCGGCACCGGTTTGGTCGAAGCCTACGATGTCGACCTCTCTGCCAACGCCAAGCTCAGCAACATCAGCACGCGTGGTTTTGTCGATATTAACGACAACGTCATGATTGGGGGCTTCATTGTGGGAACCGGTGGCTCGGCCAAGGTCGTCGTGCGCGCCATTGGTCCATCCCTCTTCACGCAATTTCAAATTCAAGGTGCCTTGGCTGATCCCACCCTTTCCCTATTCGATGCACATGGCACAATGGTCGCCTCGAATGACAACTGGAAAGACACCCAGCAAGCTGATATCCAGGCAACCGGCCTGGCACCCACGGATGATCATGAGTCAGCTATCCTCGCTACCCTTCCATCCGGCAGCTACACCATAATCGTGCGCGGTGCGAACAACACGACTGGCGTCGGTTTGGTCGAAGTCTTCAACATCCAATAGTCGGTCCGACGCTGGTTGCCGCTGACGGTTTAGCCACCGAGGAATCGCAACCGGCGAATTGTAAGGCAAAGCCTTATAAAGCTATAGGAAAATCCTTTACATATCTGTTCATGTTCGAAACGATACGGGCGCGTCGAGGCAGTTCGGGCACCTTTTGGGTACCCGATCCTCTCCAGCGCAGTGGGCAAACGTGAGCGGGAAACGCTCGCACAACGGAGGTATCGGTAATGACCACAGAACTGCATGTAGCAATCGCGCGCGATCGCTGGCTCCGCTGCCTGCGGAAAGGTGTTAGTCGCTTATCCGGTGCGACCACAATCGCTCTTTTCCTTGGAATACAGTTAGCAGGCGCCGCTACTTTTGACGTCATTAACGCAAGCGATACCGGCGCCGGTTCAATGCGCCAGGCCATGATTGATGCGAACGCAAACCCTGGGCTCGACACAATCACATTTCATATAGGCAGCGGCGTGCAGACAATCACTCCAACTCAGGCAACCCAACTACCTGCGATTACGAGTCCAGTGGTGATCGATGGGTCGACTCAGCCGGGATTTGCAGGTTCGCCTTTGATTGAAATTAGCGCTGCAATCGTTGGCAATAATGGCAACGCCCTGGTGATCGAGGCCGGTGGAGTCGGCAGCACAATTCGCTCATTGGTGATAAATAATGGATGGAGCACCGCGATTTTCCTTAACGCTAGCAACTGCGTAGTCGAAGGTTGTTTTCTAGGGACCGATCCCACCGGGCTAATCGCGCGATCGAACACCCAGGGAGTTAATCTGAACTTCGGAGCTAACGTTTCAGGCACGCGCATCGGAGGTACCACCGCATCGGCGCGCAACCTCATCTCCGGCAATGCCGTTGGGGTTATAATTCAGAGCGGCTCGAACAGTGTCGTAGAAGGAAATTTTATCGGCACCGATATCACGGGCAGTGTTGCGCTCGCTAACGCCACCAATGTCGACGTAGAAAGTAATAACAACGTAATCGGCGGCACGACCGCAGCGGCGCGCAATATTATTGCAGGTAGCGGCAATACGACTGGAATCCTTGTCGGCAATGCCACCGCCAGCGGCAATCAGATCCAGGGCAACTTCATCGGCATCGATGTTACCGGGACGCACCCCCTCGGATTTGCGAACGGTATTTTTCTAAACAGCCATGCAGCTAACACATTAATTGGAGGTTTGACGGCTACACCTGGGGCACCGCCCGGGAACGTCATCTCGGCCAGCGGCACCGGGGTCTTTGTTCAACAAAACGTGAGTAACAACACCATTCAAGGCAATCTGATCGGCACTAACGCCGCGGGCACCGGAGCGCTTCCTAACAGCCTCGACGGAATCAATATCCAAGGTGGATCTAATTTGGTCGGTGGGAACACCACAACGGCTCGCAATATCATCTCGGGCAACGGAGGTAACGGAATTAGCATCGGAACCAACAATGCAGTCGTTCACGACAACCTTATCCAGGGTAACTTCATCGGTCCGGACATTACCGGGACTCAATTGCTGGGCAACGGCGGAGACGGCATTTTTGTGCAGGAATCGATCAACAACACCGTTGGCGGCTCCGTCACGACAGCAGGCGCTCCTCCAGCGAATGTTATCGCCGGCAATGGCGGACGTGGCGTCGGTATCTCTTTTGGCGCGTTTGGCGTAACCGCATTTTCGATCAAGGGTAATTCAATCTTCTCGAATGGTGCGCTTGGGATCGATCTCAATCGCGATGGCGTCACCCTGAACGATGCCGGAGACCTGGATAGTGGCACTAACAATTTGCAGAATTTTCCCGTTATCACGTCTGCCGGCTACTCTGGGAGTAATGTTCGGATCATAGGCACCCTCGATACGCTCCCCCTTGGCACGTATCACATTGAATTTTTCGGCAATAGCAGCATCGATCCGTCCGGCTTCGGTGAAGGCCAAACTTTTATCGGATCCACCGATGTGGTCGCCAATGGGAGCGGTCATGCGACCTTTGATGTGACCTTGCCAGCTCCGGCGGGGCTAAAATTTGTCACCACTGCGACCGACGCCAGTGGCAATACCTCCGAATTTTCTGCACCAGGCCCGGGACAGTTGGTCAATATTTCCACCCGATTGCGCGTCCTGACGGGAGACAATGTTTTAATCGGTGGGATCATTATTACGGGCAACGATAACAAGCATGTCGTGCTGCGCGCGATCGGACCTTCCCTGGTCAATCCGCCATTCAACATTGCCGGTGCCTTGCAAGATCCCACGATCGACTTGCATAATGGCAATGGGGCTATCATCGCTAGTAACGATAACTGGAAAGACACGCAACAGGCCGAGATC
>JBEEIB010000131.1:0-10047 GCA_041167675.1 Verrucomicrobiota bacterium | reverse complement strand
GGCTCCAGCGGAGAACATCTCAAACTTCGCTGATTTAATCACTTCGCTCGCCCTCACCGGCCGGGAAAGGCCAGTGCAACTCGCGATTCGCGGCATCGAATTGCCAGTAAACCATTTTGCTACCGGGCCGTAGCTCACATGCAGTTTGGAGCGGTTACATTCCGGACGTTGCTTGCGCGTGGCCAACAACCGAACGTCCGCGATGAGCCCGATCTGCTCAAAACGCGTAGCCTTGATAAACTCCTCGATTGTTCGAATCGAATGTCCGATTGTCCGAATCTTTTCCATCTCCATCGATCGGCCAGGCAAATCCCCAAGTGATAGAACAAATCGGCATCCTTTTCCGACGAATTCCTGACTGGCTTGGTCGCGACGTGATTATTCCATTCGCCGTCACTCGCCTGAGTCTTTGCCTGGTCGCCTGGTTAGCTCTTCATTTATGGCGTCCGGCGACGACGTTCTCCGAAGCATGGCAGGTCGGCCCGGATGGCAATAGCCAGCCCGTCACCACTGCTGTTTCAGCTGATCAGCATCCATTTGTAAACATATGGTCGCGGTGGGATGCAGGATGGTACTTGGAAATTGCCAGGGCCGGTTACAGCTATCAGTCGGGAAGTCCAAGCACCGTCGCGTTCTTTCCCCTCTATCCCCTTCTAATTCGCGGCTTACATGCTCTCTTATTTCTGCCAGCCACCGACTACTGGTTTCTAATTAGCGGAATTCTCCTCTCGAACCTCAGCCTCCTCATCGCGCTCATCTATTTCCATGCGTTGTTGACCATCGACTACACAATAGGAGCAGCTTCGCGCGCTATTCTCTATTTGTTGGTTTTTCCGACCAGCTTCTTTCTTTCATCAGTTTATGCAGAGTCGCTCTTCCTCGCGCTTACTATCAGCGCCTTTTTCTACGCCCGCACAAATCATTGGACGACGGCTTGCGCCCTGGCCGCATTGGCTACTACTTGCCGGTCGCAGGGAATCCTGATCGTTTTGCCATTGCTCATCGAATACCTTCAGCAGCGGGACTTCAATTTCCGCAGAATTGGATGGAATATCTTGTCCTTTCTACTAATTGCTGCAGCTCTGCCTGTCTTTCCCCTTTACCTGCATGGAAAGTTTGGGAACTGGCGCGTGATTTTTGACGCTCAACAGCCTTGGGGCCGGCAGTTAATGTGGCCTTGGTATACTTTGTCATGGGTCTTGCATCACTCCCCTCCGCTCTCCAGCGAGCACCACGAGTGGCTTGACTTCAGTTTTCTGGTTGTGCTTGTCATTGGCATCGCGATTGGGCTCCGGCAACTGCGTTTGTCCTATAGCTTCTACGGGTGGATTGCTGTGGTATTTTTCTCCTCTTGGGGAATGCTCGGTTCCGTCCCTCGATTCGATCTTGTCGTTTTTCCCCTCTTCGCCATGCTCGGAATACTTGGTGAGCGATCCTACGCTTTCCATACCGCCTACGTAATTACCGCGTCGATGCTTGCTGGTTTGTTCATGGTTATTCACTCGCAATGGAATTGGATCGCCTGAAAACCGATTTTACACTTGCTTGAATGCGCTCCGCGACCGAAACATGAAGGATTATATGAGAAGCGAAGAAGCTCTGCGTCTACTCGATCAGCTAATCCGGAATCGTTCCATCCTGCAGCACCCCTTCTATCTTGCCTGGCAACGGGGCGAATTGACTCGCAATCACCTGGCCACCTATGCCACCGTTTACTATCCGCATGTCGCGGCCTTTCCGGGTTACTTGAGAAATGCGATTCGTTGCGCAGTCGACTCTGTCACTAGGGACGAGTTGCAAGATAATCTTGCAGATGAATTGACAAATCCGGCGCCACATCCAGAGCTGTGGCTCGATTTTGCCGAGGCGACCGGCGCCGATCGGGCGACCGTAAAATCCTGCCCGCCTTCGCCCAAGACGGCCAACACGATTCTCAGCTTCGACAGACTAACTGCGCAAGACAGCGCGAGCGGGCTTGCCGCGCTTTACGCTTATGAATCGCAGCAGCCCGCAGTCGCCGCCGAAAAGATTCAAGGTTTGCGCTCCTTTTATGGCATTTCCAGCGGAGAGGCGGTTCAGTACTTTACCGTCCATGCCACTGCCGATATTAAGCACTGTGATGCGGAACGTGTTGCGCTCGGTCGCTGTCTGGAGACCGGCGCGTCGACCGACGAGATGATGACTGCGGCCGAACAATCACTTGATGCGTACTGGAACTTGCTGGATGGCGTTTGCGAGGCTGCCGCTTAATTTTGCCAATTATTAACTAAACCTGGAGTAACGACATGAAACTTCTAATCGGAACCGTAATTACGCTGGCAGCAGCATCATTCAGCATGGCACAAACTACACCGCAGGTCGGCGCCGCAGCGCCCGAAGTCACATTGCCCTCAAACGAGGGCAAGCAAATCAGCTTAAAAGACTACAAAGGGAAATGGATAGTCCTCTATTTTTACCCGAAGGATTTTACCAGCGGTTGCACTCTGGAAGCGCAAAGTTTCCAACGTGATCTGGCCAAATTCAATCAAGCCGACGCGGTAATTCTTGGTGTCAGTGTCGACAATGCTGAATCGCACAAAAATTTCTGCGCCAAGGAAGGCTTGAATTTTAAGTTACTGTCGGACACGGATGCCAAGGTATCGGAAGCTTATGGCTCGGCGAAGGACTACAACGGTGCGAAAATGTCGGCTCGAAATACTTTCATCATTAATCCACAGGGTAAAATCGCCAGGGTATTTACCGGGGTAAAACCGCAGACCCATAGCGAAGAGGTCCTGCAGGCCTTGGCCGAGTTGAAGAAGAGCTGAGATATAGGAGCGAGAAAATCGATAGATTGTCGGGACTATCCGAGTGAAAAGGATTGCTCATTGAAAATATCGGGAACGGAAGACGAAGTTCTGGATGCGGCTGTGCAACACGCGGTATCGGCGCATGGGCATGAAGCCGGCCCGGAGTTACGTTCGCAAATTCCGTCGATGCTGAAGGATTCGAAGGACTGATTAAGCAATCCGCTTTATCCGATTTTCTTTCGAAACCTCAGCGCGCAAATACAAAAGAGCACAACCGCCATCGCGATTAGGATCGCGAGGTTCGGCCAGTATTCGAGGAAATGGGCTCCCCGCAGGATAATCGCCCGGCTCAATGCGATAAAATAGGTCGTTGGAATGATGCTACCGAGTGCGCGGAATATCCAGGGCATCGTTTCCCGTGGAAATATGAATCCCGAAAAAAAGACACTTGGCAGGATGAAGGTCATCGACATCTGCAACGCCTGCATTTGATTTTCGGCCTTGGTCGCGACGAGAAGGCCAAGACTCAGCAGCGCAAATACGTAAACGAAGGTCGACAAAACCAGGGCCAGAAGGCTGCCCGCGATGGGGACGGCAAAGACAAAGCGCATAATTGCGTAGAGTAACAGTGCCATTGTCATTCCAATACAAAGATAGGGAACGAGCTTACCGAGCATTAGTCCCCAGCTACTCAGCGGACTGACAAGGAGTTGTTCGAGCGTGCCACGTTCGCGTTCCCGCACCACCGCCATTGCCGTGGCAAAGGTAGTCCCGATTTGCAGAACCACCCCAATCACGCCGGGAACGAAGAAATTTGGACTGCGCATGGTCGGGTTATAAAGCATCTGCGGGCGAATCTCGATCGGTGGCGCTTGGTGTGACGTATCTTTAAGCAGCTTTTCCACAGATTGGGTGAGCGCAACTGCCAGGGCAGTGTTCAGCGCTTGCAGCGCGGTAGTCGAATTTGAGCCGTCGATAAGCAACTGCACTTGTGTCGGGTAGCCGGCACGTAGGTCGCGCGTAAATTGTGGTGGAATTTGCATGCCGACATAGGCCCGACCCTTACGGATCTCGCTTGCCATTTCCTCCGCAGTTTCCGCCTCGCTAACTACGCGAAATGTCTCCGTGTTCACGAATCGATCGATAAATTGCCGGCTCTCGACCGTACGATCCTGATTCAGGATGACCATGCCCATATGCTTGATGTCATTGTCGAGGGCGTAACCGAAGGCGATCATCTCGACCAAGGGCGGGAAAAACATAAAGAAAAGAGTCATCGGATCGCGCCAAACGCTGATGAACTCCTTGAACAGGATCGCCCCGAGACCGCGGAATGGTTGGCGATTCATCTTCAGGCTGCCTGACGCCGGTTTTCGCCAGCGTGTTTCGCCGTCAGACCGACAAATACATCTTCAAGAGATGGACCGATCTCGTGAATTTCCGAATGCTCAATGCCGATCTCGCGCAGCTTTGCTTCAATCATCTCGCTCGAGACGTTGTCGTCCACGAGCAGATGCATCGACTGGCCAAAAACGGTTGCGCTCCGGACGCCACGAAGCTGACGCATGGCTTGCAATGCGGTGGTGAGGTGATCGCAAGTGATGTCGAGACGGCGTGTTCCTGAGGGACTCACTTCGGGCATTTTCTTCAGCTCGTCGGGTTCCCCGCATACAATCAGCTTCGACATGTAGATATAGCCAACATGGGAACAGCGTTCCGCCTCGTCCATGTAGTGGGTGGTGACGAAAAGTGTCATGCCTTGGCCGGCAAATTCAAAAAGCAAATCCCACAATTCGCGACGTGCGACCGGGTCGATTCCGGCAGTCGGTTCATCCAGAAAAAGCACGCTTGGCTTGTGCATTAACGCGCAAGCCATGGCCAGCCGTTGCCGCCACCCACCGGAAAGCAATGCGGCGCGCCGATTGATATATGGCTCCAGATGCGTCGTTGCGATCAGCTCGTCGCGCCTCTTCTTTAGATCACGTCCATTTAATCCATAAAGTTTGCCGGAAAATGTGAGATTCTCATTAACTGTTAGTTCGTCGTAGAGCGAAAACTTTTGCGACATGTAGCCGATTATCTCTTTGATCGCGTCCCCTTCACGGGCCACGTCTCGGCCTCCAATGCGTGCGCTTCCTTCCGTCGGTTCGAGGATGCCGCAGAGCATGCGAATCACGGTTGATTTTCCGGAGCCGTTCGGCCCGAGAAAACCAAAAATCGAGCCTTTCGAAACGGAAAACGAAACATGATCAACGGCGGTGAAGGTGCCGAATCGCTTCGTCAATCCTTCGCACTCGATCATCGCCTCCATCCGACGCCGCGATTTACCGCTATGGAACATTCGGAAAGTAAACGTCGGCCGACATACCAGCGCGGAGTTTGTCCTCGGAATTATCGAGTCGCACTTTTACGCCGAAGACTTGTTTGATCCGGTCTTCCACGGTTTGGACGTTGCGTGGTGTAAACTCAGCTTGCCGGTTAATTTGCTCGACGGTCCCAGGGAAATCTTTGCCCCGGAATGAATCAACTCGTACCCGCACCTGCTCGTCCAGCTTGATGTGGCCGAGCCATTTTTCCGGAACGTAAACACGGACCCAGAGATGTTCCGGCAGGATGACCGTTGCGACTTCGCGGTTTGCCGGCAGGACGTCACCTACCTTCACGCTCAGCACTTCCAGGATGGAATTGCCGGGCGCGACGACGCGCATTTCGTTCAACTGAGTTTCGATTTGGGCGAGTTGTGCGTTGGCTTGAGCGACACGCATCTTCGCCCCCTCGACGACTTTTTCCTGCGAGTTTGCCCCGCTCGCTGCCCGCTCCGCTTCGCTCGGTGAAACAGTTCTACGCTTTAACAAATCCTGCTGGCGGTGCGCTTCCGAGCGCAGAAATTCCAGCTGCGCCATTTGCGCTTCGGCGTCGCGGGTAGCGGCATCGACCTGCGCCCTGGCCAGATCGCGCTGGGTGGGCAATTCGGCCGCATCAAGCTCAACGATCGGATCGCCGGGTTTCAATGACTGACCTTCCCGGGCAAAGATCTTCAGGACGCGTCCTGGCGCCCGGGAAGCGACGTGGGCTTCGTCGACTTCGATTGTTCCTGAAACGGCATTGTTCCCACGCTGGCAGCCGCCGAGGAGGCAGAGCATCGCCGATAATATAATGGCGCTACGATCGGCCCATTTCATCGAGTCGAGCGGAAGCTACCGTGGGTTTGAACTTTCGTTGCCAAATTCCCAGCCAGCAAAGCATGGATTCACTTTCCATTGCATCAAATCGAGGTTAGTTCGGCAGATGAAACATATCTTTTCCTTTGCAGCGATTATCTTGGCTGCCGCGCTCGTCACGAGTTGTGCCACAGAGCAAGGATACACAACAACGACGACCAACACCTCTAATGAGACCGGTGCGGTGAGAACCGCCGGCAGCACGCCCACGATGCCAAACCAAGGTCCGTCGATGATGGGCGGAGCACGTTAAGAATTGATTTCAACGAGGGGGTTGAATCGCGCAGGGTTGAAATGCGAATTTACGATCACATCGATTTGCGTGTGCGCGATCGCGCGCGCGCGCAGAGGTTTTTTGCCAAATTACTGCCTGCCCTTGGTTTTATACGCGATCAAAGCGGCAATCAATGGGGCGCATTTGATACCGGTGTAGAAGGAACACCAACTGAATTCTTTGGCTTTACAGAAGATTCTAACCATCGCCCGAACGAGACTCGCATCGCTTTTTGGGCCGAGACGCGGGAGATTGTCGATCGAGTCACAAAAATTGTCGGTGAAGCAGGCGGAAAAAAATCTCGAAGATCCGCAACTTTGGCCAGAGTACAGCCCCGGTTATTACGCGCTCTTTTTCGAAAGACCCTGATGGAAATAAATTGGAAGTTTGTTGTCGCGGCAGCGCGATTGTTGTGGATTGAAAAAGTCGAGCAAACCTAAACGTGTGATCGAGGAGGCGACCGAACCAAAAATTCTCCGGCCGCGCAACCGGGTCCGCTACCTTAAGCTCATCGCCTTATTCAAAATCGGAAAAGGCGTTCTGCTTCTAGTAATTGGCTTCTCGCTGCTCTTTCTTAATGCCCGCACAGGATGGCTGGATAACATGTCGGATTGGGCTGCCGACGAAATTCTGCTCAAGCACAGCAGAGTCGTAGTTTATCTCCTGGCCAAATTACAGGATGTGCTGGCCGGCGGGGCACTCCGGGCGACCGGATTTTTGGCGTTGTTTTACGCGGCCGTTCTTTTCACCGAGGGAATCGGTGTTTATCTTCAAAAACGGTGGGCCGAGTATTTTATGGTTTTCGCCACCGGAGCACTCATCCCGCTGGAGGTGCGCCACATTTATTACCGTCCGAGCGTCGCAGCGGTGACGATTTTGTTGATTAATTGCTTCATTGTTTGGTTTCTCTACAGAGTCCTAAGGCGCGAGCCGGCTCGTGTTTCGATGCACCCCGCCGAAGTGGCCGTCGAAACGCGCTAAAGCCGTGGATATATCCTAAACCTGGCGAGCGCCGCAATCGTGCGTTCCGTTGGCAGACCGATTACATTTGTGAATGAACCTTCGACCGATGCGATGATCTCACGCCCCTCTCCCTGGACAGCGTAGGCGCCGGCCTTATCAAGGGGATTGATCTTGGCGAGGTAATCAGTGATAGCCGGCGCATCCAGACGACGGAAGTGTACCCGTGAAATCTCGGAGAAAATGGCGAACTTTTGGCCGGGCGCGCCGATGAACACGCTCGTGCAAACCTCGTGCACGCGTCCGCTCAGCCGGCGGAGAATGAGCCGCGCATCATCCAGATCCTGTGGCTTGCCGATTATTTCACCGGCTAGTGAGATGAGCGTATCGGCGGCCAGGACGATCGCCTTGCTTCGCTGGTGTTGAACAGCACGCCCTTTACGGGTGGCGTTCGCAATTGTCAGCTCACGTAGAGATAAGTTTGTGCTTTCGAGCTCCTCAATCTCTGCCGGAACGACTTCGAATTTAAATCCGAGTCGCCGGAGCAATGCCCGGCGGCGCGGTGACTGCGACGCAAGCACAAGCGACGCGGCCACAAGGAGTTGGCTAGGGAGTTGCCGAAGCTCTCGGCACGGTCTGGGGCAGAGTCGGCATTTGCGATGCACCCTGCCCTTCAGTAGGGGAGGCGTTTTTTCCGCTAATAATAGCCGGCAGCTTCATTTCCGTATACCCAACTGGAATCGCGAAGTCGGCATCGGCGATTGGATCCTGTTTTATCGAAACCAATGTACTCGTGATTTGCTTACCGCCGAGGTCGATCACTGTCTTAATCGGGACGCCTGGGAAATTGCGATAATCAGGAATACCGCTGTTCTGTCCGCCCCATTGAGCGGGCTGCATTGCCTGCATTTGCCGCAAGATCTCGGAGGCATTCGGATAACTGGTTGCGATCCAGTAGGTCGCCTTCCACTGTGGGCCTTCCGAGGTATAAATCTGCGTATCCATTCCCCCGATTTTTTCGGCTTTGCCGGTGGCAATGAGCTTTGGTGATTGATCGGCCCCTGTCCCTCCGGCCTTGAACTTGTTCGCCATTTCTACCATTGCCTTTACCCTTTCGCCCGGGATGCGCATGACCTGCTTCTGCGAATGCAACAGTGTGATGGTGTCCCCGGTTTTGCCATCAATGATGGTCGACGTTGATGGGCCGGTCTCGATCCGGGTCCTTTCACCCTTCATTTTGATGATCATCTGATCCATGTTCGACCCTGCGCCTTCGACTTTTTGCACGATTGTCAGATCGGCTCGAGCACTGGGAGCGAGCACAATTGCAGCACAAAAGAAAAGGCTGAGGCGTTTCATAAACTCACTGCTATTAGCACACACAAGTTTTATCAAGCAATGAACGTCCGAAAAAGCACTTGGCAGCAGCGAACACGCAGGTCACGTTTGTCTCGCGCGGGCATAGCTTAATGGTAAAGTTCCAGCCTTCCAAGCTGGCCATGCGGGTTCGATTCCCGTTGCCCGCTCACTGGCTGACGCTGATCCACACCGGCACGGCGGTTGCTCGAAGATCCATCGCCGGCCAAAAAGTGCGGGCCAATACGGCATTCACCAACGAAAAAACCATTGCCCTGATGGAACTACGCCTCTACGCTCGGCACGCTCAGAATTGAGTCACTGGGAAAACGGAGATGCATCAGCTTCGACGGTACAGAAAAATGGTCGGGCTGTGCCCTCTGCTATACGCGTTATTGGCATACCGAGCTGCCTCGGCCCAGGAAGTAATAACCTCGGAAGCGGTCAATAGCCAGGCCGCTGTTACCACTACCAGCAGCAATATGGGCCTCTCCTTGCCCTCAGGGGAGCCAATTTATAGCAGCGGTCTGGATGGTCCGATCCTGCCTTTGGGAGCGATTGACAGCATTGGCCTGGCCATGCCGTTTGGACGGCGTTTGCATTTATCGTTAGCTCTTGGCTCTGGATACGATGACAATGTCAACAGCTCCGGTATCGACCAGATGGGCTCCGCTTTCGTTAACGGATCGCTCGGCTTGCGTTACGAGTTTGGCAGCCCACGAACCCAACTCGTAGCTCAGACCGGCGGTAGTATCACCGATTATGTCGATACGGGAACCCGTGATTACAGCGGTTATCTAGGGCTGCAACTTACACACAGAGTTTCAACGCGAATGACGTTTAGTGCCAATGCCTACGCGACCTACACCTCAGAACCTAATCTCAACCTGAACCTTGGTATTAACCGGCGTGTCGGAAGCTATTTTTATTCTACCGACGAGGTGAGCCTAAGCTATGTCTGGACACCTCGCTTCTCAACCGTATCCAGCTACACGTTTAATACGTTTCTTCAGATAGGACAGAATAATCCGCCACTCATCGCGGGCGATCTGTCGAATATTGGAAGTTCGCAGGATCGAATCGAAAATACCTTTAGTAATCAATTCCGTTATTTGCTCCTGCCCACTACAACCGCGCTGATCGACTACCGCCTGACTTTCACCACCTATCAGCAAAACAGCGCCTTTGATTCCGTGACTAACTCTCTCCTTGCTGGATTCGACCATACATTTAGTCCGCGCCTCAATGTTTCGTTGCGAGGCGGAATCGAATATCGCTCCTACCAAAGTAGTGGTGATTCATTCTCGCCAACTTTTGAAGGCACGGTGAACTATATACTGGGCAGGCGGTCGTCTCTCAGTTGGTTCACTAATTATAGCTTGCAACCCGCTGATATTCCCGGCAGCGCGGAGCGAACTGTCTTTCGTACTGGCGTAAATGGGCGGTA
>JBEEIB010000130.1:0-3548 GCA_041167675.1 Verrucomicrobiota bacterium | reverse complement strand
GGGACCGAAGGTAAGCCTACGAAGCATCGGTACCGTGCGAATTCTCTCATCAGATCGTCATCCGGTGCGGATTGTGACAGCGCGACGTAACGAGATTTTTGAATTTGGCTTCACCTAACTCAACTCTACAATCGGATCACTCGGCCATCCCTCGGCTCTCCTCACGTTCGCGCGCATGCGTACGCTCGAATGCGAGCCGTTTCCCGAACTGACTGAAGCCAAGCGGAGTCGACAGCCGGTTCGCCTTAAGGTAATGACGCACAACCGGCTCTTCGTCACCCGCGTGCATCGCCCACACTCGTTCAGCAAGTTCGGTTTCTGCTTTCGTCATCCGTGCATGCTGTCTCAGGTGCTCTGCCCAAGAGCCCACCAGCATTTCTGTCCGGAAGGTTCCAGGATGTTCGAGGTTCTCGTCGACGCGGTAAAGAAAAGCGCCGTTGCGCAAAAAGTTCAGCCGAAGCTGTTCGACCGACGCAAGGAATTCTTCCCGGTCTTCCGGACGAATGATGATTTCCACTGTGACCATGACGGGCCCGTCGTCCGGCTTAGGCGTCAACGGAAAATCGTGCGCGGCCTCTAACGGTGCCGGATCGAGGTTGAGGGAGTGCGCAAAGTTGATCGAGAGCGGGATGGCCAACGCTAGACTGGCCGTCAGAAGAAGGGCGCCGCCCACCAGCGTCTTCCCGAGTCCGAGAGAAGTCGCTGCCCCGCCCCAAAGGATTCCGCCGAGCGCCACCCCGCCTTGTGAGGCCATCATGTGCACCGCGTTCATCCGTCCTCGGGCCCAATCGGGCATTGCCCGTTGGCCGGCGATCCATAGTTCGGAGGCCGACACCGTCCAACTGATGCCGGCCAAAGCGGTCACGGGCAGAAACATCCAAAGGTTTGGAACGATGGCCATCAAGACAAGAACCGCGACCAGAATGAGGCCGGCCAAGATCGTTAGCGCGTTTGGGCTGGCTTTGGCGCGAGCGTAAGGAAGCATCAAGGTGGCACCTAGTAACGATCCGATTCCCATACTGGTGAACACCAGTCCGAGCTGGCTCGCTTGGAGCCGTAAATGCTGCAAGGCCACGACCGGCACCAAGGCTGGGACCACCGCAATAAAAAGACCGAATAAAAAGTCCCGCGTCAGGATGACCTGCATTCCTGGTGTGTACCGCACGTAGCGTGCTGCGCTGGCAAACGACTCAAGAAAGTTTTCCAGATGCGGCTCAGGTCGCCGCCGGCGGCGGTAACGTTGCGAAATCACCCACGCCGCGGCCAGAAAGGCTAGAGCGTTTAGAGAGAAGAGCATCGCCGGGCCTATGATCGGTAAAAGAAGGCCTCCTAAGGCCGGACCCACGATTGCGGCCAAGTTCATCTGCACCCCGCTCAGGGTGATCGCGGACGCGAGTTCTTCTTTTTGGGCAATCTCGGGAACGATGGACGCCCAGACTGGGGCGTTAAACGCGAAGCCGATTCCCAGCAAAAAGACCGTAGTCAGGATGATGTACGGGTGAACCCAATGCAGCCAAGTACAAACTGCAAGCAGGCCTGCTGCGGCCGCTAACCAGAGATAGACGGCAATAAGAAGGTTCCGTCGGTTGCTCAGGTCGGCGACGGCCCCGGCCGGCAAGGTAAAAAGAAAGAATGGCAGTGAAGCGGCGGTGGCAATCAGCGAAAGCAGAAACGGTGAAGCGCCCAAGGCATTGATGAGCCACGTGGCCGCCGTGTCGTGGGCAGCCACGCAGACGCCAGAGACCACGCTGGGTAACCACAGCGCAACAAAGGCCGGGTTTCTGAGCGCCAACCAGACGGAGGTACTTTGTTTTGGTTCGGTGGCCATCCGCAACAGAAAAGATGATCCCTATCCAACGCGTTTCAACGAGCTGATTTCCTGGCAGCTTTCGACGCTAACCCCCACTTTCCTCTAGACAGAAACCTCCTCGCCGTCATTTGAATGACCGCTGCTCCCGTGATGTCTATTCACGAACCATACCTTTTGCCTGTTTGTCAGTTCGCAGTCCCAGGAGGACCGCTTGAAACTCAACCGGTTTTGTGTTCGCGGATTGTGAGATTCTCTTGCGAACCCGCAGATAACCTTTGCGAGGTGGAATCATCTTGAGCCCTTCAGGTAAAGATCAAAGAAATCGATCGTGCGACGAATTGCGTCGATCTGATTTTCGCGCTTCGTGAATCCGTTGCCTTCGTTTGGTAATAATGCGCGTCCACGGTTTTGCCCGCATCGCACAAAGTTTTCGCCACCGCTCGGCTTCCTCCTTTTTAGTTTGGAGTACTAGAACTCAGCACTTTGGATACGTCGCTGTTTTCTGTTCCAGGTGCCCTCAATCCTTGTCTAGATGGCTGCACCGAGCTATCCTTCGCTACCGGCGTGTGACGAGAAGCCGCTTCTCTCCTGATCTCCGTTAGCTTCCGATGACGGCAGAAGAGGGCCTAACCTTCCTTCTCAAATCGCAAGTTGCTCCTTTAGAAATCGGCATACGGATTTGCCCTGGGCGTTTTGGGCAAGGGGTGACTTGAGGCTTTCCTCGTAAGTAATTAGCGTAATCCTGGAGGCCCGACTTGCTGAACCAGAACGTCGCCAAGCCTTGTCCGTGAGCACGCCGCCTCCTTCCCCTCCCCTCTTGGCTCGACTCTTTCCAGAAGAATGCGTAAGCAAACTTAGCTCTAGTTTCACCCCAGGCGCGCGCCGTGAAGGAAGCGAAGAATTTCGACGTGTCGCTCCTTATCTCTTACTTCGTAAACGATCAAATAGTGGCCATGAACCAACCGTCGAACGTTGGGTCGGCGTTGAAAGACCTTTCCGCGGTGCGGGAAGTCAGCGAGTTTCTTAGCTTCATCGACCAAAGCCGACGCAAATCTCTCGGCCGGTTCGGCGTCTTGTTCGCGGGCCGTTATGAAGAACACGATATCTTCTAGATCTTGCCCTGCTTGAGGGCTGATGCCGACCGTAAAGCGCATTTATGGATGAGTTCCTTGGCTTCCTCGATTGAAAGGCTCGAGCCGCTCTGTGCCGAGCGGATTCCTTCGTCGACGGCAGCAATCAACTCGTCGGTCTCGGCAAATTCGTCGGCGGCCAGCCAGTCCCGAAGCTCCTGGCGCTCTTCCGTCGTCAGTTTAGGCAACTCTTCCAGAATTTCTTTAATGCTCATTCGCTAGTCCCATAGTTTAATTTTCGTCGGCGATTTTGCGAGGGTTTTTAAGCGTTCCACTCGCAGGTGGAAGATATTCTCGATCAAATGGCCAGTTCACAAAACGTATGTTCTAGCTGATCTCCGAGAGATGTCGCCTTCGAAGACTAAGATGCCAACGCACTCTGAGGCAGCTTTTCTCATTTTGCCGGTTTCGCTGGTAACTTGGCTTCGATGCCCCTAGGTGGTTGTACTCTCTGAAATCGCCCAGGAATTACCGGCTTCGAAGATGCGGTCTCAGTCCATCGATTTGGGCTTCTGACTACTCAGCACTCAAAGGACGCAATGCTCCTCGTAAACTGTGGTACTCGTGTAGACTGACACAAGATTGTGTACTACCGGACCAAATCGAGG
>JBEEIB010000129.1:0-22978 GCA_041167675.1 Verrucomicrobiota bacterium | reverse complement strand
AGTCGTGGGGCGTCCCACACGTATTTGATTCGCGGAGCGACTCTTTTGCCGATTCGATTCGCGCCATAGTCGGGGAACGCGGCATCGACGTAGTGCTGAATTCTCTCACCGGTCAGTTAGCGACTCGGAGCCTGGAATTGGTGCGACCCGGTGGTTCGTTCATCGAGCTGGGGAAACGGAATCTTTTGAATCCAGAGCAGGTCGCTCATGAGTACTTGGGCGTGTCGTACACCGCCTTTGATTTGGCGGAAGTATCCGAAAGAGAGCCTGAAATACTCCGATCATTGTTCGCGGAGTTGCAAGTGCTCGTGGAGTCGGCCGCAGTAAAGCTGCCTCCGCTACGGGTGTTTCCCAGCAGTAAGGTGACGACCGCATTCCGGTACATGGCTCAGGGTGGCCACACCGGTAAAATCGTAATCCGGCTTAGAGGAGAAGAGCAAGGGACCGGTCCGGCTTTGCCCGGTTCCCTACAATCGGACGGAACCTGGCTGATCACCGGTGGGTTAGGCGGGCTCGGATTGCACCTCGCCAGATGGCTAGTGGGTCAGGGCGTGCGTCGCGTGGCTCTGATTGGCAGGCAGCCTCCCAATGAAACTGATGGTCGGATCCTTGAGGAATTGAGACGCGCCGGAGCTTTGGTCGAAGCATTTCCAGCCGATGTGAGCGTCCGGTCCCAATTAGAACAAGTGTTAGTCGAGGTCCGCAGACGACTGGGCCCTTTGCGCGGCGTTATTCATGCCGCCGGCGTCTTGGAAGACAGCCCAATCGCTCAGTTAGATTGGTTGCGCTGTTGCACTGTGCTCTCTCCGAAAGTGGACGGTGCCTGGAATCTGCACGCGGTTACGGCAGAAGACTCCCTCGATGCTTTCGTCCTGTTTTCCTCAGCCGCTTCCGTTCTTGGCTCGCCCGGTCAGGCCAATTATGCGAGTGCCAACGCTTTTCTCGATGGGTTAGCTCACTATCGGCAAGCACAGGCACTACCGGCCATCAGCGTCAACTGGGGCGCCTGGACCAGCGCTGGCATGGCCGCGAACCTGACCGCAAAACACCGGCAGCGTTTTGCGGCGCGTGGCTTATATCCGATCCCGCTTGATGAAGGCTCGGTAATCTTGGGCGAGCTGCTGAACCGAGAAGCGACGCAGGTCATCGTTACCGCGGCAGATTGGGACGAATATGCCAAAAATGTTCCGCGGGCCGCCTCTTTGTCTCTCCTGCAGAACCTGCTCAGCACCACCTCTTCATCGGGCCCGACGCGGCGTAAGACAGATGTGCTGGCGACGTGGGCAGAACTACCATCCACTCAGCGGCTTGCCCGCATTCAGCAACTCGTTGAGGCTCACGCGGCACAAGCTCTCGGGCTCTCCCAAGGCAAAGCCATCGACCCGCAACGTTCCTTACATGAGCTGGGACTCGACTCCCTTATGTCGGTTGAACTACGCAATGCATTGGCGGCTTCTCTCGGGCGTTCTCTGTCGGCAACTTTGTTGTTTGACTATCCGACTGTCGCATCGCTCAGCCATCATTTGGCGAAGGACGTTTTGCAGGTGGAGTTCACGGACCGGGTCACGGCGGAGGACCGCCTGGCGGTCAACAATGAAGATCTCAGAGAGCTGCAAAAAATGTCCGAGAGTGAGGCCGAATCGCTGCTGCTGGCAGAGCTGGACCAACCAAGAAAAATCGCAAACTGATGAGCCACGGTCCGGAACCAGACGAACCACTTTCCCCGTTGAAGCGGGCCATTTTGGAGCTGCGCGAACTACGCGCAAAACTTGCCGAGATGGACCATCGACAAAAAGAGCCGATCGCCATTGTCGGCATAGGACTCCGCCTTCCGGGAGGTGCGCGTGACGAGCCTTCGCTTTGGCAATTGCTGGCGAATGGCGTGGACACTATCTCCGAAATTCCCTCCGACCGCTGGGATCTCGATGCCTATTACGATCCGGATCCGGATAAGCCGGGGAAGATGCATACCCGCCATGGAGCGTTTCTCGGTGATGTGGATCGATTTGATTCTGAGTTCTTTGGCGTATCGCCGCGTGAAGCCATCAGCATGGACCCACAGCACCGGCTTTTGATGGAGAGTTCATGGGAGGCGCTTGAAAATGGAGGGATTGCTCCGGCCAGCCTGTACGGTAGTCGGACGGGAGTCTTCGTTGGAATCGGTAACCATGACTATTGGCGCATGGTTTACAGGGATGAGCAGCGTATCGATGCGTACTCGGCACTCGGCAATTCATACAGTGTCGCTGCCGGCAGGATCTCGTACTTTCTTGGTGTTCACGGTCCCTCCATGGCCGTCGACACCGCGTGCTCCGCTTCTCTGGTGGCCGTGCATCTGGCTTGCCGCAGCTTGCGCGCGGGCGAATGCACACTTGCTCTGGCGGCTGGGGTGAACCTTATCCTTTCTCCAGAAGCCAACATCAACTTCTCCAAGTCGCGCATGCTCGCCCCTGATGGCCGGTGCAAGACTTTTGACGCCAGTGCGAATGGCTATGTGCGTGGTGAAGGCTGCGGGGTCGTTGTTCTCAAGCCGCTGTCCGCCGCACAAGCTGAAGGCAACCGCATTCTTGCGGTTATTCGGGGCTCAGCCGTCAATCAGGATGGCTACAGCGGCGGACTCACCGCTCCTAACGGTCCGGCTCAGGAAGCGTTGATTCGCGCAGCCCTGGAAGCCAGCGACGTTGCACCCGCCGAAGTTAGCTATCTGGAAGCACACGGTACCGGCACATCACTCGGGGATCCGATCGAAGTACGCGCTGCAGCTGCAGTCCTGTGCAAGGATCGGCCGGCTGGCCGGCCGTTGGCGATCGGTTCCATCAAAACCAACATCGGGCATCTGGAAGCCGCGGCAGGCGTAGCTGGTTTGCTCAAGGTCGTGCTCGCGCTTCGGAAGAAGCAGATTCCGCCGCATCTTCACCTCAAACAAAAGAATCCGTACATCGATTGGGATCATTTGCCGATCGTCGTGCCGACAAACCTGACCCCGTGGGAGCCAATCAACGGCAGACGGATTGCCGGCCTGAGTTCATTTGGTTTCAGTGGCACCAACGCTCACATGATTTTGGAAGAGCCTCCGGAGCCGAAGAAGAAGCCACAAGGTGTAACCGAGCGACCGATCCATCTCTTGGCGTTGTCCGCCAAGAGCCGCGCGGCACTCGATCAATTGGCCCAAGAGGCTGCCGGCTGCCTGGAGAGCGAGACCCCTGATGCGCTCGCAGACATATGTTTTACTGCGAATGCTGGACGCTCGCATTTCCCGCATCGGGTCGCGATTCTTGGCGAAAACGCCGGCGAAGTGCGGAACGGTTTGTTAGCGTTCGTCTGCCGGAAACCCACCGCCAACGCCATCGCCGGCGAGGTGATCGACCCAAGGTTGCCTATCATCGCCTTTCTGTTTACCGGGCAAGGCTCCCAATACATTGGAATGGGGCGACAATTGTACGAAACCTCGCCCGCATTCAAGCGTACCATGGATCGCTGCAACGAGATCCTTGGTCCGTACCTGAAAACACCTCTGCTTTCGGTCCTATATCCTCAATCAGACCAAATATCTCCGCTCGATAACACGGCTTATACTCAGCCGGCTCTCTTTGCCTTTGAATATGCGCTGACCGAATTGTGGCGTTCTTGGGGGATTCGACCTTCTTTTGTGATGGGACACAGCGTGGGAGAATATGTAGCTGCCTGTGTCGCGGGCGTTTTTGGTCTCGAAGATGGCTTGAGGCTGATTGCGGAACGCGGTCGCTTGATGGCAAGTCTTCCGGCGGGTGGCCGAATGGCAGCAATTTTTGCCGGGCGAGAACGCGTCGAAGCGGCTATCGCTTCCTCCGGTTCAATTTCCGTCGCCGCGGTGAATGCTCCCGAGAGCGTTGTGATCTCGGGCGACGGGGATCAAGTCGAGGCTATTCTGAAGCGGCTGTCGAACGAGGGGATCACGAGCAAGGTCCTTGCCGTCTCCCATGCGTTCCATTCGCCTTTAGTAAATCCGGTCATGGATGCATTTGAGGCGGTGGCGTCCACTGTGAAGTACGCCAACCCGAACGTTGGCTTCGTTTCCAACTTGACCGGGGAACTCACCGGCGCGCATCTAATTGGTCCCCACTACTGGTCTCGCCACGCGCGCGAGCCGGTCCAGTTTGCAACGGGAATCCAGACGCTTAAACAGCAGAAGGTTCAGGTCTTCCTGGAAGTCGGCCCGAATCCAGTGCTTCTAGGCCTGGCTCGCCGCTGTCTCAAGGAGAAGGGAGAATTGTACCTACCTTCGCTCCGCTCGGGACGGGGAGACTGGCTGCAGATGTTGGGAAGCCTCCAGACACTTTACGTCAACGGCGCCGAAATCGATTGGGCGGGACTGGATCGCGGTTACCCGCGTACGCGCGTAGCTTTACCGACCTATCCATTTCAACGTCGCCGTTATTGGCTCGACCAGACCGGACCTTCACCGAAGACCGTTCACCGTGATCCCGAGCACTCGTGGCAGGCGATTGGGAGATCCGCTTTGCGTCAGTCGGGCCAGGTCCCGATCGGCATGAATGTGGAGAGTTACGCCGAAAAATGGGACTGCCTGGAGCGGTTGGCTACTGCACACGCCGCGAACACCTTGCGTGCCCTCGGCGCGTTTGCCCAGCCCGGAGAAATTCACGATTCGGAATCGCTCATCCGGCGTTTCGGCGTTCCCCCGATACACCAATTCCTACTCCAGCGTTGGCTGGTTCGGCTGGCTACGGCAAGGGTTTTGCGAACGGTAGACGAAAAGTTTGTCAGCGACCGTCCATTACCCGATCCGGATCTGGCTGCGCACATTTCCGAGATGGAACAGACACTCGCAGATGACCCGGATCTGCTGGCTTATCTTCGTAACTGCAGCGAAAAGCTCTCCCAAGTCATCGCGGGAAAAGAAAGTCCGCTCGAAACGCTCTTCCCCGGAGGCACTTCTGCTTTAGCGGAGCGATTGTATGCCGGCGCAAATATTAACCGCTACGCAAATGCTATTGCGGGCACCGCGATTGAGACGGCGGCGCACGCGTTCAAGGCCAACCGGCCATTTCGAATCCTGGAAGTGGGGGCAGGCACCGGTGGGACTTCGGCCACCCTGCTGCCACTCCTCGACCCGGAACAATCGGCTTATGTGTTCACCGACGTCTCTGATCTCTTCCTGATGCGTGCCCGCGAGCGCTTCGCCGCTTTTCCTTTTGTCTCCTTTGGCAAATTTGATCTGGAAAAGGATATCGAAACTCAGGGTTTCGCCTTGCATTCGTTCGACGCGATCGTCGCTGCAAACGTGGTGCACGCTGCTCGCGACCTCGACGCAGCATTGAAGCGAATGAGTTTACTCTTGGCCCCGGGCGGTTTTTTACTGCTGATCGAAGCTACGCGGCACCACGGATGGTTCGACATCACTACCGGACTCATCGAAGGCTGGCAACACTTTGACCGCGATCTCCGCAGTAATCATCCGCTTCTTAGCGTAGAGCAGTGGAAGACCACTCTATCGGAGCGCGGGTTCGCCGACGTGGTCGCCTTTCCGGAAAATGGATCGCCCGCTGATGTGTTGGGCCAACATGTGATTCTGGCGCGCGCGCCGGTTTCGGAGGCCCACGACGGAACTTATCCGGCTTTATTATCGTTTCCCGTGGACGATCGGGCAATCAGTGCGCTTTCCAATCAACCGGCCTCAAGTTCGGCTGAGTCTGTTAGCAAATTTCGCCAGCGTTTAGAATCGGTGTTACCCGACGAGCAAGAGGAACTGCTTCATGAATATGTTCGCTCGCAAGTGATGGAAGTGCTTCGGCTCAGCGCGGACCAGCGTCCAGGGCTACACCACCGGCTGATGGACCTGGGATTGGATTCACTCATTGCGGTTCAATTGCTCAACCAGTTGGAATCCGGTCTCGGACTGGGCCGTTCGTTGTCTGCCACCTTGATGTTCGACTATCCTACGATTGCCTTCATTGCCGCCTTCCTGCTGAAGTGTGTATCCGGTAACGACTCCTCGGTCACACCGCAAGCCGCGGTTCAAGAAGGGCTAGCTAAATCTGCCTTGGTCCGAGCACAAGAGATCAACGCCCTATCCGACGATGCAGCTGAGGCTCTCCTTCTAAAACGCCTGGAGCAGAGCAGTCTCGCGTCCGATTGACTTTTTGCGAAGCCTCGATGAACTCGACCGAACTTTCGCCACTAAAACGGGCCTTGCTTGCGATTGAAGAATTGCAAGCCAAGCTCGATGCTGCCGAGAGTCGGCAGAACCAGCCTATTGCCATCATCGGCGTCGGCTGTCGTGTCCCAGGCGGAGCGAATAGTCCTGAGGAATTCTGGCGCTTGTTGCGCGACGGGCGCGACACTGTACGGGAGATCCCGGCCGATCGTTGGGATGTCGACGCGTATTACGATCCCAACCCTGATACCCCGGGCAAGATCGCCACTCGTTTTGGAGCGTTTCTGGATCAGGTGGACCATTTCGAACCGCGGTTCTTCGGGATTGCACCACGGGAGGCCCTTACGATGGATCCGCAGCAACGCCTGTTGCTCGAAGTAAGCTGGGAAGCGCTCGAACATGCAGGCCAGTCGCCCGCGCGACTCGCTCAAACCCGGACAGGTGTTTATTTTGGTATCTGCAGCAACGACTACGCGCAGCTCTTGCTCGAATCGGGTAATCCGGCGCTGACGGACATGTACTACGCTTCCGGCATCGCTCACAGCATTGCCTCGGGGCGGTTATCTTATGTCCTGGGATTGCAAGGCCCGAGTATTTCAGTTGACACGGCGTGCTCGTCCTCGCTGGTTGCAGTTCACCTCGCCTGTCAAGGATTGCGCAACCAGGAATGTCGCCTCGCCCTGGCCGGCGGTGTGAACGTGATTCTTTCGCCCGAAGTTTTCTCAGCGTTGTCTCGGGCACGGATGTTGGCAGCTGATGGCAAGTGCAAGTCCTTCGATGCTGCCGCCGACGGTTTTGTCCGTGGCGAAGGCTGTGGCGTCGTGGTTCTGAAGCGCGTGGAAGATGCCCTCGCCGATGGGGATCGGATCTTGGCGTTGATCCGCGGTTCGGCAGTAAACCAGGACGGCCCAAGTTCCGGGCTGACCGCCCCGAATGGGCCTTCCCAAGAATCGGTGATTCGCGATGCGCTGACCAATGCCGCGGTGCGCCCGCCCGAGGTCAGCTATATCGAAGCGCACGGGACCGGTACCTCGCTCGGTGACCCCATAGAAGCGCAAGCGCTCGGCGCCGTCTTCGGCCCCGGCCGGGAAACAACAACACCTTTGTTAATCGGCTCGCTTAAAACCAACGTGGGCCATCTCGAGGCGGCAGCCGGTGTAAGCGGGTTGATTAAGGTGGTGCTGTGCCTAATGCATCGAGAAATTCCACAACACCTGCATTTCCAGCAACCCAGTTCTCACATCCCATGGGACCGCTTACCCATTAGAGTCGTCAGCAAACGGCAATCTTGGACTCCACTTCACGGCAAACGGATAGCCGGAGTCAGTTCTTTCGGATTCAGCGGAACCAATGCGCATGTTGTCCTGGAGGAAGCTCCTCTCGCATCGTCGAGCCCGTCGGTCACGGAGCGCCCGTTGCATCTGCTGACTGTTTCCGCTCGCACCGAGCCGGCTTTGCGCGCCTTGATGGAACGATACGCGCAGCAGATTGAGGCGGGTGAGCAGATTTCGATAACCGATTTCTGCTATACCGCAAATACCGGACGCGCCCATCTCGCGCATCGAGTGGCCGTAACCGGCACTGATGCCGAAGCCGTTGCGAATAAATTGCGGGACGCCCTCACCGGTAAAACGCCACCAGGCTTTGCGCGCGGAGCTAGGGAGACAACCGATCGCCCAAAGATCGCCTTTCTGTTTACTGGGCAAGGCTCGCAATACATCGGAATGGGTCGACAGCTTTACCAGACTTCGCCCACATTCGCGCAGGCCTTGGATCGTTGTGACGCCATATTAGGTGACCGTCTGGGTTGTTCCTTGTTGAACGTGCTTTATCCTGCCGATGGCTCATCCTCTCCGCTTGACGAAACGCTATTTACTCAGCCCGCTTTGTTTGCTCTGGAGTATGCGTTGAGCGAGCTGTGGAATTCCTGGGGGGTCCGCCCGACCTTCGTTCTCGGACACAGTGTTGGCGAGTATGTCGCGGCCTGCGTGGCCGGTGTGTTCAGCGTCGAAGACGGACTGGCGCTGATTGCCGAGCGCGCCAGGCTGATGCAGGCTCAGCCACCCGGCGGTCGCATGGCCGCAGTAGTAGCGCCGGTAGAAACGGTGCGCGAAGCGTTGGGCCCATTATCGAAGCGCGTCGCTATCGCGGCGCTGAATGGACCTCGGCAAACGGTGGTCTCCGGCGCCGGCGAAGCTATGAACACGCTGCTGGCTCAGTTGTCTTCGGCTGGCGTGAAGTTCCGTGAACTGGCCGTCTCCCATGCGTTTCATTCGCCGTTGATGGATCCAATCCTGGAGCCGTTCGAACGTGCGGCGGCAAAAATGTCCTTTAGTGCGCCGAGATTGCGGCTGGTGTCGAACTTGACCGGCCGGGTAATTTCGCCGGTCGAATTGGCTCGACCAACCTATTGGCGCCGGCACATTCGTGAGCCAGTTCAGTTTGCTGCTTCGATGCAGACCCTGGCCGAAGCGGGCTGCACCGTTTTTCTCGAGATCGGTCCAAATCCAGTGCTGCTCGGCCTTGGCCGCAACTGCATAGAGCCGGAGGGAGCGGTCTGGTTAGCCTCGCTGCGATCAGGTCGCAATGATTGGGCGGAATTGCTGGCCAGCCTCGGCCAGCTTCACACGCGTGGCGCGAATATCGATTGGCAAGGATTCGATCGCGATTATCCGCGACAAAGAGTAAGTCTGCCCACCTACCCGTTCCAGCGTGAACGGTACTTCGTGGATCGGGAAATCCCGCGTACCCGGCAATCGGAGATCATACCGGCATTGCATCCGTTGGCGGAGCGACGGATCGACTCGCCTTCCCTGAGGGATATTGTGTTCGAGACCAGCCTCAGTGCCGCGTCGCATGGATTCGTGCGCGATCATCGCGTATTCGGCAGAATCATCTTTCCGGCGACCGGCTACCTGGAAATGGTGTGCGCTGCTGCGCGCCTCGGCCTCAGGAGTGGGAATTGGGCCGTCGAGAACATGGCGATCGGTGAAGCTCTGGCGTTGGATGACGCCGAGACAAAGCGTTTGCAGGTGATCTTGTCGCGCACGGAGGAGGGTGCGGCGGGTTTTCAGGTGTTCAGCGCGGGAACTAGCGCAGGCCCGTCCGATTCTTCCTGGCGCTTGCATGCCTCAGGCTCCGTGCTGCACTTCGCGAGTCCAGACGGCGGGGTTCAGATCGATGTCGAGGCGCTCCAGCGTGACGGAGAAGCAATCGGGAACGTAAGCTTCTATGCAGATTATGAAAACCGAGGACTGGATTTTGGGTCCCGTTTCCACGGAGTGCGCAAGGTCTGGAGCCGTCCCGGCGAGGCCTTGGGATTGATTGAAGCGCCGCCCGCCCTGGTCAGCGAACTCACTGCTTACGACATGCATCCAGCGCTACTGGACGCATGCATCCAGGTCATCGGCGCCGCCGTGCAAGACGAGAACGAGAACCAGACAAGAACAACAATTTTCATGCCGTTGGGGATAGAGTCTTTCCGGATCTTCGCGCCGGCAAGAGGAAAACTCTGGAGCCTCGCCACGGTTGATGCCGCTGCGGAGGCCAACCGAGAGACGATCAAGGCGACCATCCAGGTCGCCGACGAAGACGGACGATTGGTCGCAGAACTGCGCGGAATATCCTTCAAACGCGCAGGCCGTGCGTCCCTGGAACGCGCGATTCAAAGAAGCATCGATGACTGGCTTTACGAGATTGTCTGGACTCCCCTTAGTAAAGAGGCGCCTGTCGCGGCATTGGTTCCGCTCCCCGAGTTCAACAGCATAACCGAATCGCTGCACACGCACCTGGAGTCCTTCATCCAAGCATCGGGACTGAATCGGTTCGAACAGTTGCGTCCACGCATGGACGCTGTTTGCAGTGCCTATATTGCAGCCGCGTTGACGGAAACCGGGTGCAAGGCGGGTATCGGAGCTGAATTCGAATCGGAAAACTTGGCGAACGAACTAGGCATCATTCCGGTGCACCGGCGCCTGTTCGGCCGGTTCCTGGAAATCTTGGCGGAAGACAACGTGTTGGAACTTGCCAACAACCGGGGACGATGGCTGCGCCCGCTGCCAGCCTTGGATACCACCGCCACGATGGGTGACTTGCAAAAGAATTTCGCAGAATTCGAAGCCGCTCTCGCCATGACGGAACGGTGCGGTGCGCGGCTCGGCGAAGTGCTCACCGGACGCGCGGATCCACTCCAATTGCTGTTTCCGGGCGGCGATCTCACTACCGCCGAGAAGCTCTACCAGCATTCGCCCTCCGCCCGCACCTTGAATCTCCTCGTGCGCGAAACGATCCAAGCCGCGATGAGCGCGTGGCCCACCAGACGGAGATTACGGGTTCTAGAAGTCGGTGCGGGTACCGGCGCAACGACAGCACACGCACTGCCCGCGTTACCAGCCGATCGTACACACTACGTCTTCACCGATCTGTCGCCCCTCTTCCTCGCACGGGCAAAGGCTAAGTTCGCAAGTTTTCCGTTCGTGAACTTCCAACTCCTGGATCTGGAACAGGATCCTTCTGCTCAAGCAATACCCCTGAACAGCTTCGATCTCGTCATTGCGTCGAATGTCATTCATGCGACCTCCGACCTGGCGCGAACACTGGCGACCGTGCGGCGCTTGCTTGTACCCGGAGGCTGGCTACTCATGCTGGAGGTGACACGGCCACAGCGCTGGTTCGATGTCACTTTCGGGCTCACCGATGGTTGGTGGCGTTTCCACGATCAGGATTTGCGGACGCGCTACCCACTGCTCTCGCGGGCGCAGTGGCAGCGACTTCTGCAGCAAACCGATTTCGCTCAAACCCTGATCGTCCCGGAGATCGGGATCGAGACGGAGGAAGTGGAAGACCAGGCGATGCTGATCGCGCGCGCCGCCGATAACTGCTCGGGGGTGGCCGGAGTGCCATCGAGCGCCACACCGCGGCGCTGGTTGATACTGGCTGATCGCGGCGGCTTCGGTCAGCAACTGGCTGGGCGTCTTGGCACCCGTGGCGATCGTTGCGCGCTCGCCTTCGCTAGTGAGGGCACAAACGGGTCATCCAACGGAGGTGAAGTGTTGGATCCCACATCACCAGAGGATCTGGAAAAGTTCATCAACCTGCAAGATCCCGAGGTCGAAGGGCCACCCTATGGTGTGATCTATCTTTGGCCGCTCGATGCTGCATCCCTGGACACGCTGGATAAGACCAGCGTCGAACGTGAGGCGCGAATCTGGTGCGGTGGAGCATTGCACCTTGTGCAGGTATTGGCGCGCCACGCTGGTACGCGACCGCCCAGATTGTGGTTGTGCACCCGAGGCGCTCAGAAAGTAGATCCTGATGACCAAGCGTTGTCCCCGGTTGCAGCAACCGTGTGGGGTTTGGGAAAAGCAATTGCGCTCGAGCATCCCGAGCTGCGCTGTGTGCGGATTGACCTGGCACCGGATGGCGCCGCGAATGAAATTGAAGTCTTAACCGCAGCTTTGGACGCCGAGGATGACGAAGACCAAGTGGCGTTGCGCGCAGGTCGCCGATGGGGGGCACGTCTCCAGCGCATCAAAAAACCAACAGATAACGGCGATTCTATCACCCGCCTTTTAGGCCAACCTTATCATTTGACCTTCTCCAGCCGAGGTTCGCTGGAGAATTTGAAACTGGAAACTACGGAACGCCGCGCACCCGGGCGAGGAGAGGTGGAGATTCGCGTTCGCGCGACCGGCTTGAACTTCCGGGACGTTATGAATGTGATGGGGTTATATCCGGGCGATCCGGGACCGTTGGGAGCCGAGTGTGTGGGAGAAATTGTAGCGGTCGGAGAAGGAATCACAGAGTTTGGAGTTGGCGATACCGTCGTGGCGATCGCGCCTAGGAGCTTTGCGGCCTATGTGACCACGCGCGCGGAATGGGCGGCGCTAAAGCCGGTTCGGCTGAGTTTCGAAGAAGCCGCAACTGTGCCGGTAGCTTTCATGACTGCGCATTTCACGCTGAATCATCTGGCAAAGATGCAGACCGGCGATCGGGTATTGATTCATGCGGCAGCGGGCGGCGTTGGGCTTGCGGCGGTAATGTTGGCCAGACGCGCCGGAGTAGAAATTTTTGCTACGGCCGGATCGCCGGAGAAACGAGCGCTGCTCGGTTCCTTGGGTGTATCGCATGTCATGGACTCGCGCTCCCTGGGATTTGCCGAAGAGATCATGAGGATCACGGAAGGGTGTGGTGTTGACGTGATTCTGAACTCACTCGCCGATCGGTTTGTGGATCACAGCTTTGAGGTGATCGCTCGGAACGGCCGGTTCCTGGAGATCGGCAAACGCGGAATCTGGGAGCCGGAACGGGTTGCGAGATTGAACCGCGGCATTCAATACTTCGTTGTGGATTGGGGCGTGGACGCGCGAAACAATCCCTCGCTGATCGGCTCGATGCTACGTGAATTGATGGCGGCGTTCGATCGGAGAGAACTCGAACCGTTGCCGCATCGGGTATATCCGCTGCGGGAGGCGAAAGCGGCGTTTCGTTTCATGGCGCAGGGCCGTCACTCGGGCAAGGTAGTGCTGTCACACGACGAAATGCTACGCCCGGGAACAGCGGGCTCCTGGCTCAACCCACTGGCGACCTACCTGATCACGGGTGGTCTGCGTGGCCTCGGGCTCATGACGGCACAATGGCTGGTGGAACAGGGCGCGCGCCACCTCGTGTTGACGGGGCGTCGCACTCCGGATTCCGAGGGTAGAGACGCTTTGCGGGCGATGGAAGCTCGAGGGGTTCAGGTGCGCGCGGAACAGGCCGACGCCTCGGATCCTGAAAAGATGAAGCGCCTGATTGAAGACATCCGAATCACCATGCCGGCGCTGCGCGGCATCATCCATTCGGCTGGTGTGCTGGAGGATGGAGTGTTGCGCCAACAGAATTGGGATCGATTCGCGAGCGTATTCGCCCCGAAAGTCACCGGCAGCTTCCTACTCCATCGGTTGACGGCGCCTGAGACGCTCGATTTCTTTGTGTTATTCTCATCCGTCGCTGCTGTCTTCGGTTCGGCCGGTCAGGGAAACCACGTGGCGGCGAACGCGTTCATGGATACGCTGGCTGCCGCGCGTGTAGCAGCGGGGCTGCCGGCTCTGAGCATCAATTGGGGGGTGTGGACGACGGCGGGTGCGGCAGTCGACCGCGGTGTGACGACACGGGCGCTAGACGCGGGCTACGGGGTGATCGATCCCCAAAGCGGCTTTCGCGCCTTGGAGGCCGCGCTGACTGGCGGACTCTCCCGGCAGATCGTATTCCCGGTGGATTGGCCCCGGTTTCTCCTCCGCTTCTCGCCCGATGGACAGTGCCCGCAATTCTTGAGCAATTTCGCCAGACGCAGTTTGACGACCCAGGGCAGTCGCTCGGATCGTCGAGACGGCATCGGAGATTCCGTTCTGGACTCGAGCGCTGCGAGCCAGACCAAGAAGTCGCCGTCCCTCGCGGATCGCGTAGAGGCTGCGGCGCCGAATCAGCGGCACGCTCTGGTGATCGAGCAAATCCTTCGTGACGCAGCACGCGTACTGGGACTGGACAATCTGCAATCGCTGCCCAACAACAAACCGCTTAATGAGCTTGGCCTCGACTCGTTAATGGCCGTTGAACTCCGCAACGCGCTGGCTAACGCAGTTGGACGTAACCTTCCCGCGACGTTGCTATTCGATTATCCGACGGTGGACTCCTTGACCAGATATCTGAGCCCAATTGTCCTTGGGCTGGAAGAATCACCGGCGGAGCCGAGCCGGTCCCTCTTTTCGGTGTCCGGAGGATCGGATGTGTTGGATGAGATCGAGAACCTTGATGAAGACGAAATTGACCGGTTGCTCAAAGAGAGAGGAGCAGGAACGCAGTGAGGGATTTTCTTGAACGCATAGCGAAACTGTCACCAAAGGGCTTGGCACTGCTGGCGACAGACCTCAACTCCAACCTGGAACGACTCAAGCAACGTGCTGTTGAACCGATCGCGGTGGTTGGAATGGGCTGTCGCTTTCCCGGCCGTGCGAACGATCCGGATTCATTTTGGCAACTGATGATCGAAGGCCGCGACGCCATCACCGAGGTGCCTCCTGGGCGTTGGGACCTTGACGCATTTTACGATCCCGATGCCGACGCACCGGGGAAAATGAGTACGCGCTGGGGTGGCTTTCTGGACGGGATTGACCAATTCGATCCGGAATTCTTTGGAATCTCGCCGCGCGAAGCGACGGGAATGGATCCGCAGCAACGGCTTCTGCTGGAGGTGGCCTGGGAGGCACTGGAAAACGCCGGACAGAGTTCCGATCGCCTAACTGGTTCGCAAACCGGTGTCTTTGTCGGTGTGTGCAACAGTGACTACTTCCTGATGCGATTCGAGAGCGCCCGGAGTGCAGTCGACGCGTATGTGGCCACAGGCAACGCACACAGTGTTGCCTCGGGACGGATATCCTACATCCTGGGATTGCAGGGGCCGAGTATCTCTGTCGATACGGCCTGTTCCTCATCCCTGGTGGCGGTGCATCTGGCCTGTCAAAGCCTGAAAGCTGGTGAATGCCGTATGGCGCTCGCAGGCGGAGTCAATCTTATTCTGATGCCGGACACGACCATCATTTTGTCAAAGTCGCACATGATGGCGTCCGACGGCCGGTGTAAGGCCTTCGATGCAGAGGCGGATGGTTTTGTGCGCAGTGAAGGGTGTGGCTTCGTTGTTTTGAAGCGCCTGTCCGACGCCCGCGCCGATGGGGACCGTATCCTGGCACTGATCCGTGGTACAGCCTCCAACCAGGACGGTCGCAGCAGCGGTCTGACTGCGCCCAACGGTCCCTCCCAAGTAGCAGTTATCCGCGAAGCGCTAGCCAACGCCGGACTTCAGCCGAATGACATTGATTTCATTGAGGCCCACGGAACTGGCACTTCTTTGGGAGATCCCATCGAAGCGCGTGCGCTCGCCGAGGTTTTTGGCCAGGGACGCACATCCGACCGTTCGCTGCGTGTCGGCTCAGTAAAGAGCAATTTCGGCCATGCCGAATCGGCAGCTGGAATCGCCGGTCTGATCAAGGCGGTGCTGGCGCTGCAGCACGGAATAATCCCGCCTACCCTACATCTGAAGAAGCTGAACCCCCACATTGACTGGAGTGGTCTGGCCATCGGCGTGCCTACCGCAGCTACAGCATGGAACCGAGAGAGCGGCCGACGCGTTGCGGGAGTCAGTTCGTTTGGCTTCAGTGGCACGAACGCCCATGTGATCCTCTCCGACGCTCCCGGAATGAAGCCGGCACCGGATGGTTCCGCTCAGGATACCTCCAGACCCGGTAGCACGCAGCCGCTGCAATTGCTTCCGTTGGCAGCCCGCACGGAATCGGCGCTGGCGGAACTCGCACACAAATACCAACAGGGTTTTAGCGAAAAGCCTGATCTCGATCTCGCCGATGTTTGCTATACGGCAGGCACAGGTCGCTTTCACTTTGAACACCGCCTCGCCGTAGTGGCGACGGATCTCCTCGAAGCTAAAGAGCGACTCGCGCAGTTCCAGCGCGGCGAAAAGCACGCGCGAATTCGAAGCAAGCGTGCGACGAGTTCGACGGCACCAGGTGTGGTGTTTATGTTCACGGGTCAAGGTTCGCAATACGCCGGCATGGGGTGCGAACTATTCGAGACGCAACCGGTGTTCAGGCGGGAACTGGAAAAGTGCGCTGAAATCCTGAAACCACTTCTCGATAAACCCCTGCTGGAGGTGCTCTTTGCGGATGGTGGCGTGCCGAAGGGAGACCGTCCGGAGCGCCATCTCCTGGACGAGACGCAATACACGCAGCCCGCGCTCTTTGCGCTGGAATACGGGCTAGCAGCTATGTGGCGGTCGTGGGGCGTAGAGCCTACCGCCGTCCTGGGTCACAGCGTCGGTGAGTATGTCGCGGCCTGCATTGCCGGTGTGTTCAGCCTGGAAGATGGGCTCCGCCTCATTGCCGAACGTGGTCGGTTGATGGCCACACTTCCCGCGGGAGGCGCCATGGCTGTGGCGTTCGCCGACGAATCACGCGTGTCTGAGGCCGTTGCTGCCGAAAGAACTGCGACTGCGATCGCGTGCATCAACGGACCAGCCAACACTGTGATTTCCGGTGAGTGCGCGGCGGTTGACGCGGTCTTGAGCCGGTTAGCGGAGGCGGGAATCCAGAGCCGCCGGCTGGTGGTTTCGCACGCTTTCCATTCGCCGTTGATGGATCCGATTCTTGACTCTTTCCAACGCGTGGCGACGGGAGTCGAATTTTCAGAGCCGCTTGTTGCTATCGTTTCAAATGTGACCGGCAAAATGGCTTCTCCGGGGCTCATGTCGCGTTCGGAATACTGGCGTGGGCACATTCGCAATCCTGTGCGGTTCGCAGACTCGATCCGCGCTCTGCGCGAATCGGGCCAATCAGTGTTCCTTGAAATCGGTCCCCACCCTGTATTGACCGGCATGGCTCGGATGACCGTGCCGGACGCTGAAGTCGTCTGGGCCGCGAGTCTCAAACGTGAGAAAGGAAACTGGGAAAGCCTGCTTGACGGCATGTCCACATTGTTTGTCCACGGTGTGCACCTCGAGTGGACCGGCTTGCATGCGACCTGCCAGCGCAAACGCGTCGCGTTGCCCACCTATCCGTTTCAGCGCGGCCGGTATTGGATCGAGCAGAGAAAGGCGGGACTGCCACGCATGGCTATCCGTTCCGGTGGTGAAGATGGAAGTACCCATCCGCTCCTCGGCAAACGTCTGGATTCTCCTGGCATTGCCGGAACGGCTTTTGAGATCGAGATAGGTGTCGAGCGCCCCGCGTTTCTTGATGATCACCGGATCTTTGGCCGCCTCATTATGCCCTCGCCTGCATACATCGAGATGGCGTTGGCTGGTGCTGCCGAAGTTTTGGATCTTGGCCAATCGAAGCCCGTATCCGGCGAGGTTGCGAACCTCCTCATTCGCGAACCGCTTTTCCTGCCCGAAGAGGATTCCAGCCGAATCCAATTGATTCTCGAGGAGAGCACGGAACTCGGAACCGGTTTCCGAGTTTGCAGCAAAGATTCGGCAACAAGCGCAAATGATGGAGATCGATGGCGGACACACGTTACCGGCCAGGTACGAATTGGCAAAGCTTCGCCGCGACCGGACACACCGATTTGGAGGCGTGAGGAAGTCCGGACACGCTGTTCTGAAGAAATAGACGCGAGCTCGTTTTACGACTCGCTCATTGCACTCGGTCTTGACTTTGGTGAACGCTTCCGTGGAATCGTTCGTATCCATCGACGTGATGGCGAAGCTCTGGCCGAAATGCGATTGCCCAAATCACTGGCCAACGAGGCAAAACCATACCGAATTCATCCCGCGCTGCTGGACTCCTGTTTTCACCTGCTCGGCCCAGCATTGCCGGTACATCGCGATCAAAACGCCTATCTCCTTATCGGACTCGAACGCTTCACTCTTTTCACGCTACCTCCGGAACGGTTTTGGAACCATACGACCGTGCGCCCTGGATCCGGCTCAGAAACCTTCGGTGGCGACATCTGGCTTTACGACGACGACGGCCAGATGGTGGCGGAGATCATTGGATTGCAACTCAAACGCGCTAGCGGCGCCGCGATGAAACGTGTTTCTGGCGCCGAACCCGACCATGTCTTTTACGAGCTGGTCTGGCGCGAGCAGGAGGCATCCGCATTGAGCGCAACCGATGGTGGACCTCATCCGGCGGCAGATTTCTTCCCGTCACCAGGGTGGCTGGCTGAAAGAGCAAGGAACGAACTGCATGCTCTTGCCCAATCGGAAAAATTGGACATTTATGGCGAGCTGAGTCCGAAACTGGAGGCTCTGAGCGCGGCCTTCATCAACCGAGCATTCTTTCGCATGAGATGGTCGCCGCTCTCGGGTGATCGCTTCACGACACAAGCATTGGCGGAGCGGTTAGCCGTTGTGCCCGCTCAGCGTCGACTGTTCGAACGTCTGATCGGCATTCTCGCAGAAGATGGCATCCTACAGTCGGGAGGCGATGACTGGATAGTACTCAAGCCAATGGAGCCGCAATCTTCCGATCTCCAGTCAGAAGCGGCATTACTAAGAGAGCAATTCCCGGCCTGTTCGGCGGAGATCAGCCTTACAGCCCGGTGCGCAGAACGGCTAGATGACGTGTTGCATGGAACTTGTGATCCGCTGCAGCTCCTCTTCCCGAGCGGCGACTTTGATACCGCGGATGCGTTGTATCGGAGCTCGCCGTTTGCACGCGCCTTGAATACAACAATGCGCCACGTCGTAGTCGGTGCGATGCAGGAACTCCCGAAAGACCAGATGGTTCGCATCCTCGAAATCGGCGCCGGAACCGGCGGCACTACATCGTTCCTGTTCCCATACCTCCCTTCGGAACGCACCCGCTACACTTTCACGGACGTTTCCCCTCTCTTCCTAACACGCGCACGGAACGAATTCCGGGATTATCCATTCGCCAGCTTCGAACTTCTGAACATCGAGAAGTCGCCCGGCGCGCAAGGGTTCGGTGAACGATCATTCGACGTAGTTATTGCCGCGAATGCGTTACACGCCACGCGTGATCTCCAGAAAACTCTTCGGAATGCCGCCAGCTTGCTTGCTCCCGGCGGACTGCTTGTCCTACTCGAAGCAACCGCCCAACGGCGTTGGGTCGATCTCACGTTTGGGCTAACCGAAGGTTGGTGGCGATTCGATGACCTGACGTTGCGGCGTGATTGCCCTCTGCTCTCTGCTGAACGGTGGCAGGCCTTGTTTGAAGAAATCGGTCTCGAGGATGTTCATTCGACCGCATCTCTGGGCGGAAGTGCTGACATTGTTCAGCAAGCGATCCTGATCGGCCGTAAACCATTAGCGTCCGGCCAAGCCGACGCGGCGACAGTGTGTCCCGGTTTCTGGATTGTTTTGCGCGACACAAAGGGAATTGCTGAGGAGGTTGCTCTTCGGATCTCGCAACAGGGTGAAGAATGCGTACTTGTTTCTCAAGGAACGGAATACAAATTCGTCGGTGGCGGACGGACAGAACTTGATCCTCGGCACCCTGAGGGCTTCACACGCCTGTTTTCGGACGCGCTCACTGGTTGCACCGGTCCGCTGAAAGGTGTGTTGAACTTATGGCCAGTGGACGAGGAGGTCGCAGCGGAAACAGCCCCAGCGCAATGGGAGGCGGCGCAAGCGCGTCTAGGTGGAGGCGCTCTTTACGTCACTCAGGCATTTCTTTCTCTTGAGTCCGCAAGCATTTCGCAGGGGGCTCGGATTTGGTTTGCGACTCGCGGAGCACAAGCCGTCCGAAGGCCAGGAAATTCCGCTGCAGGTTCCTGCCAGCCCACCCAGGCGTTGATGTGGGGACTGGCACGAGTGATTTCGCTCGAGCATCCTGCACAGTTCGGCGCCGTTATTGATCTCGATTTCGGAGCTTCACCACAGGAATCGGCAGCTTCCATCTGGCGTGAAATCAAAGACGTTGCGATAGAAGATGCTGTGATCTATCGCAGCGGACGGCGGCTTCTGCCTCGCGTAGTTCGAGCGGTAGAGCCGCAATCGCACCCGCTGATTCTTCGCGAGGATGGGTCGTATCTGATCACAGGCGGTCTTGGCGGCCTGGGGTTGCAGATTGCGGGTTGGATGGCTGCTCTTGGCGCTGGTCACATCGTCTTGCTTTCGCGACGCGATTTTCCGGAACGTTCCCTCTGGGGACAATTGCCTTTGGAAAACACACATTACGAAACGGTTCAGAACATTCTAGCCGCAGAAGGGCGAGGGACGCGCATCACCGTTGCGAAAGGAGACGTGGCCGACGAAAAAGCAATGCAGTCGCTTTTGAAACACCTCGGCAAAGAAGCACCTCCATTGCGAGGAATCATCCATGCCGCCGTCGATATGACCAGTCGTTCCATAAGCGATCTGGACCTCGAATTATTTCAGAGAATGTGCCGCGCGAAAGGGCTAGGTGGATGGATCCTGCACCAGCTCACGCTCGATCTGGAGCTGGACTTCTTTGTATTATTTTCTTCCACCACGGCGCTGTGGGGAGCGTCCGGTCTTGGGCATTACGCCGCGGCCAACCAGGAAATTGATCTGCTGGCACATTGGCGGCGCGAGCACAATCTTCCTGCATTATCCGTTCACTGGGGGACCTGGCAAGAGATGGGCGTTGCCAGCGAGGCGGACAAGGAAAAGTTCGAGCAGTCAGGTCTCCACGCAATGCCTGTTACAAAGGCGTTGACCGCACTGGAACATCTCATCGTAGCGGATCGAACGTCGGCCGTTGTGGCGTCCGTCGACTGGAGCGCACTGCGTGCTGTCTATGAAGCGCGTCGGGCGCGACCGCTGTTTGCTGAAACGGATCCCCCGGCGCGAACCAAGAACGAAATAGCTCCTTCCCAGAAACTCGCGACCGAATCCGAGGTCAGGCGTCAGCTGCAAGGCGCTTCACCGGTACGCCGTCGCGATATTTTGATTGCGCACCTGCGTTCCCAGGCTGGCGATATTCTCGGATTTGATCCCTCGCGCGAGATCGACTTAGAACAAGGGCTCTTCGATATGGGCATGGATTCTCTCATGGCTGTCGAACTAAAGGGCCGGCTGGAACGAAGTTTGGGAGTGCCGCTTTCCGCAACGTTCACATTTAACTATCCAACCATCAATGCGCTGGCCAATTACCTTTTCACCGAAGCACCCGGATATGATGCCGCACCGGAAAAGACGACGGTAACTCCAATCCCAGCCAAATCTGATTCTGTGGATGAACTATCTGATGATTTCAGCGAAGACGAGATCGCCGCTCTTCTTCTGAAAAAGCTGGAGCAGATGAAATGAATTTCGAAAACCAAATCAAATCCGGCTCAATTGCCTAATGCCATCGAGGCACTTTTCTGGTCAGATAGCATGATCGCCCACAAAACTCCTTGGATCTTTGGTGGTCGGATAGAGCCGGCAGCGCGTTGTCGTCTCTTTTGCTTGCCGCACTCAGGCAGCGGAGCTTCCCAGTTTTCTTCCTGGCAGAAATTCCTGCCCCCGGTGCTCGACCTATGCCCAATTCAACTGCCGGGCAGAGAAAACCGACTCGGCGAAACTCCTTGGACTCAGGTCCAACCCATTGCAAAAGCTCTGGCCACGGAGATGAAGCCGTATTTGGATCGGCCATACATCTTGTATGGATACAGCTTCGGTGCTCTCGTCGCATTCGAACTGGCACGTGAGCTGCGAAGACAAAAATCTGCTCTTCCGATGTCGTTGTACGTCCTGGCTCGACCCGCTCCCCACCTTCCTCAAACTAAATCTCCCCTGCACGAGTTGCCGGATCATAGGTTGGTCGGCGAAGTAAGCCGCCGCTTCAATGGAATGCCTTCGGCCCTACTGCAAGATCAAGAATTGATAAGTCTCCTGCTGCCGGCTCTACGCGCTGATCTAACCGCGCTTGAAACCTATGTTTACCAGGAGGAGGAACCATTAGATTGTCCGATTCGTGCTTTTGGCGGAACTCTCGATGCGACCGCGACCGAGACTGAATTACACGGTTGGCGGCGACACACCAACGGATCCTTTGCGCTGCAATTATTTCCGGCAAACCACTTCTTTATTCGGAGCAATCTATCAGCGGTCTTGGCCGCAATCTCAAAGGATATCCCGGCCAATTCTTTTTCGTGGCCGATAAAACTGGACCGGGCATGAAATTTATTGGGCCCGGTGAACTACACCTTTGGTACTCTTTGACTGATGATTTGGTCAATCGGCCCGACTTAATGGCGGCCTACCGGAAGCTGCTTATCCCGGCAGAACTAAATGCCCTTGCTAAAAGGTCCAAACCGGAAGTCAAAATTGAGTTCCTTGTCACCCGAGCACTCGCGCGGACTGTCTTGGCTGCATATACGGGAATGCCCCCCAGTCTCCTCAAATTCATTGTCAGTGCCCTGGGACGCCCACACTTGGCTCACTATGGACTCGCTGAGCGATTGGACTTTAACATTTCTCACTCGAAGGGTGTGGTAATCATAGCAGTGACGAATGGCCCTGCCGTCGGCATAGATGTTGAAGCTTTGGATCGAGATTTGAATTTAGCTGACCTACTTTCTGCCGGCTTCTTTAGCGATGAGGAGAAGCGATGGATCCTTCAGCAGGAAGGACAAAGACGGTTCTTGCAGCTTTGGACGTTAAAGGAAGCTTGGGCCAAGGCTCGCGGCTGTGGTCTTTCCGATCGAGTACGCGATGCTCATTTCGACATAGATCCGGACGGGAAGATCAAGTTCAGTCTTCCAGCCGAGGAAGATGGCTCGCTGACGGCCTGGGCCTTTGAGCAAAAGGTAATCGAGGAGCAGTTTCTGTTGGCCGTTGCTGTGCGGTACTCCTCTGCTTTAGATTTTAGATCTTTCCAAAGCATTTTGCTCCGCCCGGCAGATCTGGTAGCGGGCGAACTAAGCCAAACCGATCTTTCGTGCTGATCAGCCGGACGAAATGAATCAATAGGCGAGCCGATGCGTTCATGGCAAACCGCACCGGAAAAACAAATTTGGTCGATCAAGATGAAGGGCCGCGACCCCGACACGACCCTGGAACGGCTCAGTCAGCTGCGCCCTGCCTTTACGGCGAACGGAACTGTTACCGCAGGAAACTCGTCGGGTATCAACGATGGAGCTGCAGCACTGGTTCTCATGTCGCGTTCTGCGGCAGTCGATCGTGGTATCGAGATTCTGGCAACGATTCGATCCTGGGGAACCTGCGGCGTCGATCTGGCCGTGATGGGTATGGGCCCGGTCCCGGCGGTCAACATCGCGCTGAAACGAGCCAACTGGAGTCCCGCCGATATCGATCTGGTCGAGGCCAACGAAGCGTTCGCTGCCCAATCGTTAGCGGTGATC
>JBEEIB010000128.1:0-3277 GCA_041167675.1 Verrucomicrobiota bacterium | reverse complement strand
GACCGCCGTGATCTCGAACTCAGGAAGCGCGCTCAAGGCCGGAATGTGTGCATCGCGCCCCCAGCCGTAGCGCACATTTGCTCCAATGATGCCAACACGGATTCTCTCTGTCGTCATGATGTTTTTTCACTCCTTCGTCTTATGTAAGCGTCTTACCAAACCCACCTAGTCGAGGGGTGAGAATTTTTTCTCTCTGAAGGAGGTGTTTTTTCATTGTTTAGAGGGGGATACACGCAAATTAACTCTAGCGAATGTCGCTACTATCATACATAATATGAGCATAAAATCACATTGCAACCACAAAAGATGAGCGTACGCTCATTTGCAAGTGGTTCCGCTTCGACCCAGCCTATTCGCGCAGCCCAGCGACTACCTTCAGCAATCCTGCAACCGCTCGAATGTCTAAGAGCGCTCGACTGCGGAATTCATTATTATTTCAGGCGCGGCGCCAGATAGTTTACCACCGCAGATTTCATCTCGGAAACGAGCGCTTCTCGCTCAGAACGTTCGTTTTCTAAATAGAGCCACAACATTGTCCTGATCATTTGGACTGTAATTTCCGCATACCGATGCGCTTTGTTCGGGGACATCCGAGGCTTCCGCGTAAGAAACAATTCCACGAGCTGTTCGCGGAGTGATTGCTTGATATCGGCTGCGGGGTTGGCCGAGCGCGGCGCGTCCATGAGCCGGATGATGGCAGGGTGCTGCTCGATGGCCTTAATCGTCACATTGAGAAACTGATCTATCAGTCGAATCGTCGGTGTCTTGACACTCACTGGGACGAGGTTGGCCCAGAGCTCCTTCAGCTCTTGGCAGTATTGCGTTTTAATCGCCCGGGCGACGACCTCTTTGTTTGGGAAAAACTGGTAGAGCGACCCGATCGATGCTCCGGCGCGTGCTGCAATATCGCGCATCGTAGCCGCGTCATATCCCACTTCGGCGAAGATTGCAGCGGCCGCCTCCAGCAACCCCGCCACTCGTTGCTCTCCCCGCTCTTGTATCGGAATGCGCCGGGGCGCTAGTTCTGTCTGTGACCCCATACTCATGTAATGTTGGAAGATGTAAGCTAATACTCATTTTTACGTACTGACCACTACTTTCCAACAGTACCAGTCTGGGCTTGATTCGGCGATCTGTGTGTTCCTTTTGTCGGAATCCTTACGGTCGTCCTTTCGAACACGAAAGAGGGACGCGCATCTGCGCGTCCCTTTATTCATGTCCTACTTACAAAGGTTGCAAATCCGCTCTCAGGCTTGGTCGCAAGAGTGTTTCTATTGATCGCTACCTTCGGTCAATTCGGCGGCAACGGGAATCAGTGTTCCGAATAGACCATCATGTCCCTTGTTGGGACCGGCGGAGAAAAATAGCGCATTGTCAGGCTGATTGGGGGGATCCGAATCAGGCACGCCGTCCCCAAATTCAAATGCCCACAGTCCGTCAATGCTGATGACTTTATTATTCTGATCATTGAATTTTCCTTCGAACCGGCCGGTGATCGCGTCGAAGGCAAGAATTTCGCCGCTTCCGAACTGCCCAACGATAAGCTTATGGCTAAATTTTCCGAAATCGGTCGGAGCGAGCGTCAATCCCCAGGGTGCATTAAGCCAGGCTCCGTGCTCCAGGCGTATAAGCAGGCGGCCGCGCGGAGAAAAGACATCAACGAAGCCGAGCCCGGCGCCAAAATCTACAAAGGTTTTGGTTTGGTTCTGTTTCGCGTATGCAATGTACAGGTTGCCACCAATGTTTTGCACATTGAACGGAGCGAATCCGTTCGGGACTTGCTCATCTTCGAAAGCATGCTCACCGACGTCAATCGGGTTAAAGTTTGCGTCGTAAACTTTTATTTTCCCTGCTTCCAAATCAGCGACATAAAGAAAACGCCGCCCTTCAACTTCCGCGATGGTCGCACCAGTCAGGACTGACTTGGCAGATCCGGGAACTTTCTGAATAGCATTCGTCGGATTAACCCCAGGGTTCCATGCCGAGATGGTGCCATCAAGCGATACAAAGATAAACAAAGCCGGCTTACCCGGAGCGATGGCAAAATCAGTGCTGCCGTTAAAGACTTGACCAGTTGGACTGCCAATTGCGGTCTGGGGAGTATGCGGAATTGTGACCGTTAAGGGCGTCTTTACTCCCGAGCCGTTGTAAAGCGTAGAAACTCCCGCCATACTATCCGAGACCCACCAGGGGCTCGCGGTGCCTCTTGAGATGCCCCACGCATTCTTGAGATTAGGGTCGGGGGGGTTGTTCCTTCTGCGAGGGAATCTGAAACCAGATTCGGCTGCTGATACTGCTGAGCGATTAACGCTGCCGGCAGAAAAAACACTAACGTCGAGACAATTCCGAGTGTTCGGCTTAAAAAGAAAGCAGGGTCAACACGGCCTGTTTTTTTCATGGAGAGATTTCGCAAATAACAATTGCGGTTGAGTTTGGAAGTCGTCATTGACTTCCATCTTCATTAACTAACGAGGCTCCAGTTTATTCCCGAAAATTGTTACCCGTAATTATCGAACGGCGGGCCGAGGCGGCCCGGGTTGTCATCATCGCAGACAATTATGGTTCGACACCAATTCGGCAGTAAGAAGAATGCTCACGTTCCAGAGTCGACTGCAAATCACGCGCGTTCTGCTCTCGGACATGCGAGCAAATTGATTCATTTCCGTCATGGTCAGTAGCCTCGATCGTTTTCCTGCCCGCCAGCTGCAACGTTGTCCAAATGTCGCTGATCATCCCTTTGCTACTTACCGTCATGACCTTTAGCGAGCGAGAAAGCAAATATCTTGTTGTTAGCCTTGCCAATGCGATATCCCGAGCCCCAGAAAACCGTGCTATTCACGATAGATGGACCGCAAATCACCGAGCCACCGCTTGCGAGTAAACCGGTAACCGTACTTTCCAATACAAGGCTCCGATATCTTGTCGGCCGAATCACGACCGTATTCCCCAAGCTGATCGAAACGCAAGTACCCGCTTTAGTACTCCGGTTTCTCGTTTCCGATTCTGCGTTTGCGAAATTAAACTTGCAGCGCTGGCTTAAATCGATTTGGCCGCCTGGTCACCGAGCGTAGCACCTCGGAGATTGCTTATTGTCGTCTTTCAGCTCGCTATTTAATTCAATCAAGCTGCCCAGGCTTAGCATGGTCTTTGGGTGTTCCATCGCCAAGCGCTGCTCGCCTCCCGGGCGGAACGTCTTACGACGATTTGGCTACCAATCCTCTTCATTCGGTCATCGGCGGAACGCTCTACCGAACCGGCATCAGCTTTCTTCTGTCCT
>JBEEIB010000127.1:0-15071 GCA_041167675.1 Verrucomicrobiota bacterium | reverse complement strand
AAGACCGATAGAAAGCCTACCAAAGACCGTTTCGGCATTGTCGGCGTGTCGGCGTGTCGGCCCTGTCGGCGTGTCCGCGTTGTCGGCGCTTCCGTTCTCGGGCATTTGGCCGTAATTTCGCGAACCGCGCGGTGACGACTGCGCTTAATGGTGAGTTTCGCTTGATTCCTTGCGGCTCAGTTTTCTCGACCCGGTACACGTTTGACTTCGGTAGGACAGTCGCCGCTACCAAGACGGTTTCAGCGTTCCCGGCATTCTCGGCGGTTCCGGCGTTGTCGGTGTTCCTATGCATCCATTTACCTCGTTTCAAACGAACGAATTTTCGCGTGAGCGACAATCGAATTTGAGTTACTTTCTCGGTAGTTAAATCCCTCATCAAACCCTCCGGTTTGTATCCTATGAAAGCGGCGAAAATTTGTCCGCCTCATCCCTCCAGGAATCAATCGATATGTTTAAACCCTCCGTTGTTAGTATCCTTGCGGTCGCAACGACCGCTATGCTTTGTTCTGCGCCTCTTAAATCCCAAGCTGGAGAGCAGAACCGGTTGCTAGTCGTCGGGAACATTGACGACATTGTCGCAATCTCACATCCAGCGCCGGAGTATCCGTATGACGCCCAGCGGATGCGTATCCAGGGCGATGTTCAGGTGCGTGTCCATGTTGAGCATGGCCGCATGGTGAAGGTCATTGCCATCTCAGAATCACCCTACCTAGCGGGCGTTTCGGAGCGGTGGGTCCGCCGAAACTGGCAGTTTAGACCGTCCATTAGCGGCGAGTACATTGTTCCGATCTCCTACCAGCTCAGTACCTGAACTTAGGTTCGGAAAGACAGATGAACAGAAGTTAAAAGAGAAACCGGAGAATTCTCGGTTTCCTCTGTTTTTGCACTGCTATAGTTGGGATTCTTCTTCTTGCACGGTCTCTGTTTTCGTCGCCGTGCTCAAGAAGGTAGGGCGCGTCCGGCAGCCGCCGGACCGTCGAAGGGGAACGACGTGATCCGACCCAGTTAGGCCGAAAACCGTTATCGAAGTTCTGGGTGGCCAGCTGACCAGGCAGGGCAATGGCTAATCAATGATTCGGCGGTCGCGGAGCGATACGCCCCTACCTCGCCGACGGGAATCACCGGATCGCTAACTAAGACCAATTTGGTTGCGGCTTGGCCGCGCTGTTTCTTTCTGTTTAAAACCCTCTTAGCTTTTCAGTGAGCTCTGACCCGGCTGGCTACGTTCGTCGTTACCACTGATCCTGATCAAAGTGAGTTCTGATCTTTCGCGAAAAATCGGGGTCTCGATCTGCCTTCAGCGCTCGCGCGTTGATGTTTGATTTCGATCGGAGCTCGGCAAAACTATCATGGCCAGCCAACCAGCCATTCTCATATGCCGCATGATCGGTGTAACCGTTCATCATCCGCCGTTGCAAAAAAGGGACCTTCGTTGGTAGGACTCGATTAATGTGCTCAATCAGCGTCGTCGTGCAATTAGCGAACAGCGTGTTGTAAAAACGCGGATGCGCACGAAGCGTTTCGGCGCCTTTCAAAAAGTCCACAAACAACTTTCTCGCATTTACTGGGGTACAGTTCGTTCGATAAAGATGAACCTCTTCGTTCTGATAATTAGTGCGGACTCGAATCACGTCGCGCTCGTCACCGATGACATAGAAAAGTTCAAACTGCTTGAATAGGCCACGTAGAAATTCATAAGTGTCCCCTTTCTGACCACGAATTTCGACGGAGACGGCGACGTATTGGCCGTTATCGAACCCAAAACTTAATGCTGTATGCGCGGTGTCCCGTTTGCCGTCCCAGTAATTTATCAAAAAATCGACGTGCTTGAGTCGCTTGAGATCATAGGTTCGATCCTCATAGCGGACATCGTAGTCATCGCGCGTTCGGTAGTCGAAATTCCGCAGGTTATGAATGGTGACCAGATCTCCGTGAAACTCTGGATATGCCAGTACCGCAACGGAAGGCAGATAGTCTCCGCGTCCGGTCGGTTGGATGCAGATCCACCAGAGGATGACCAGAATAAAAACCACGAAAACCGCCAGCAGCCGGCGAGTGGGTCGGCGAACCAAGATTACGAGTAAGATCAAGACGAGAACGTAGATAATCGGAAGCAGAGTGCGGGCGAGCGGATGACGATAATTGGCGAAGTAAATCGCGAGTGTCGCCCACGTGTGCAGAAGAAGAAGGATCAACCAGGCAAGCACTAGTCCGACAATCTCGGCGATTTTCCGGACGCGTAATGTTCCCATGGCGGCGGATCATAGTGGTCCGACCAGAGTCTGGGAAGAAAAGTCCTTTCGGATAGGTTGGACAGGATAAACCGGCGCCGTGACAACCATAGGTCACCAGGCTTAGACTTTGCCGACCATATTTAGCACTAAGTGAGCGGAAGCCAAGCTAACGGTCATCAATGAAGCAGGACATTCTGGTAAAACTGGAGCAGCGCCTCGGGCGAGTGTACACCAGCCAGCGGCTCGGAATTGAAAAGGATCATGAGCGACGCGTGTTTGGCGGTGGTATTAATTTCTTTCATTTTGAGAACTGGTATTCAATCCACTCGGTTATTCGCAATTCCCTGAAGCTTGTTGGGTTGTATCAGTACGGCTGTAACAACGCGGAACGCATACAACTACGACACAACCATGTCCAACGGACAGAGTTGCCAAGCGCTTTCGATGGGTTCACGATCCTCCACATCAGCGACATGCATGCGGACATGAGTCAAGGCGCAATGCGTCGTTTGGCAGAGTTGCTTGATGAATTGACGTACGATCTTTGTGTTCTGACCGGTGATTACCGCGGTAAGACCTTTGGCCCATTCGACGCTGCTCTCGAAGAAGTGACGCGAGTGCGATCGCATCTCAAAGCACCAGTATACGGGGTGTTAGGGAACCACGACTCGATCAGCATGGTTCCCGGACTCGAAGAGATGGGAGTTCGGATGCTACTCAACGAATGCGAAACGATCGTTCGCGGCGACCAACGAATCCATCTCGCCGGCATCGATGACGCGCATTATTATCGCGTCGACAACATTGAAAAGGCGGCCCTACCGATCCCGCACGACGAATTCTCGATCTTGCTGTCGCACACCCCGGAGATTTATCGTCAGGCTGCCCATGCGGACTTCAATCTGCTGCTGAGTGGTCATACTCATGGCGGACAAATCTGCTTGCCCGGATCGATTCCGATCACGCTCGATTCGGTCTTGCCTCGGCACATGGCGTCAGGACCATGGAAATATCACAGCATGCTTGGTTACACTTCCGTCGGTGTAGGATCCTGTATCGTCGCCGTCCGGCTCAACTGTCCACCCGAAATTACGTTGCATCACCTACATAGTAGCCCGGAAAAATCGCATGGAATCGACATATCCGTTGCGGGCTAATATGGGCGGTCTCGCAGGCGAAACTTGTAAAGAATTCGGGAGATCAGTATCTCACCGATAAAGAAGGCGGCCACAGTGACTACTGTGTCCAAGGCCGTCAGCGAAAAAGGCCCCCGACAGGCAAGAAGCGGAAACAGCGACTCGGGTACTTGGTCTAACCCGATCGCTCTGCTGCTGGGCGGCAGTTTCATCCGGCGCTTCAAAAAGCTGGAAAAGAGATCGCCTGCCATAGCGGCGCTTCCTATCAATGCCCCGATTTTGCATCCCAGGCCCGTCAAGAGCGCGCCAATTACAGTTGCCAACACCGAAAGGATGATGCCGCGCATGGTCTTCGATGCGCCAAACAAAGGCTGCCCATCGTGACATCTGGCGCCACCGTCAAGAGGACGCGAGAATCGATTGCCCAAGACCTTCTTTGCTACCACCGGCATAGCATTGGCCAGTACCACCAGTAAAAGCAGTCGCGTGATTACCCAGAGCCGCATTCCTTACGCTATCTTAGCCCCCATCCACGACAAAATAGCCACACCTTTCGTCTGCACTAATTAGATTCCAAATCTCGTTTTTTCACGAAGATTTTTTCTGCACCGATTCGTGGTTTTGAAGTTACCTCTGTTTATTCGCGGTCTAAGCAGGCTTTCGGTTAAAGAGGTCATCGAGCAACTTTCGGAACGTGGCGGGGTCTTTTACTCTAAATCGGGCTTGGGTCGGACCGGCTCCCACCTTGATGGTCAACAGGCGCGGAATATTGAGTTCAAACATGCTCTCATCAGTGAGATCATCGCCGGCACAAAGGATCGCTCCATAGTTATCGTTTTCTGCCAGCACGCGGGTCACCGCTGCGCCCTTGTTGTTCTCGGATGCGGTGACTTCAATCATTTTCTTGCCGTGACGAACTTTAATCGGATGATTAGCGGTCAAAGCGGATAGCTCTTCCGTTAGCTGGTTCGCTTTCCATCTACCAAACTCGTTGTCGGCTTTCCGATAATGCCAAACGATTGACGAAGGTTTCTCCTCGATCGCGCTGCCCGGAGTGGCCTGTTCGTAATTTCGCAAAATCGGCATTAGCGCCTCTTTCCAGGAATAATTGAGGTTCTTATCCAGTCGTTCCCAGTCCTTCTGACCTGGTGGTCGCCAAGTCGCCCCATGCTCGGCGATCAGGCGGAAGGAATAAGCCCCAAGAAATGCTTCCAGGTTTTCCTGGGAACGGCCGCTCAGGATGGTCAGGTCTAGGTTCGGGTGCTGACTCAGTCGATGCAGCAACTCCTCTAGCTCCGCAGTCGGTTTCGCCGCGTTAGGCTCTCGCTCGATTTCGCGCAACGTCCCATCGTAATCTAAAAAAAGTGCGATTCGTTTCCCGGCGGCGAGAGTTCGTGCAACCACCTCGCGTACCTCTTTGATATCGCCTTTCTCCGTGCGGGCATCCTTGACGGCGCCTGACACCAGATCGTCAATAAATGAGCGCGCCCAGTGTTTAGCGTCATAACGGAGGACCTGCTCCCGCATTGGTCGAATCCGTTCTCGCCTCTCTTCTTCAGGCAGAGCCAAAGCCCCCTTCAGGGTCTCGGCCACCGCCTCCGAATCATAAGGATTGACTAAAAAGGCGTTGAAGAGTTCCTCCGCAGCGCCAGCAAATTCGCTCAAAATCAGAGATCCCCCCTTCTCCTGCTGACAGGCGATGAACTCCTTAGCAACAAGATTCATTCCGTCGACTAGCGGTGTGATCAACGCAGCATCAGCCAAGGCATATAGTGCACATAGGTCAACGAAAGGAATCGAGGCGTGGACGAAGTGAATTGGACTATCCACGAGCGTCGCGTACTTGCCATTTAGCTGGCCGACCCGAGATTCAACCTCTTGTACCAACTGCTGATACTCTTCAATTCCTTCCCGCGACGGGACACTGACAAATAGGAAGCGGACATCGTTATCCCCCTGCGAATTCGCCAGGAAATCATCGATCGCTTCGAGTCGACGCAGAATCCCCTTGGTGTAGTCCATGCGTTCCACCGAAATGACCAGCCGTTTGCCCTGGTGTCCGAGACGGAACTCTTCCTGGCGCTGATGAAACTCTTTTGAGTCCAGTGTTTCCTGAAACTTGCGCGCGTTAATTCCAATGGGATAGACACCCAATGCCGCCGTATGTTCTTCATTCGCAATGTGGGTGAGACCCGTTTCAATGCCCAGCAGCCGTTGGACGGTGCTGGAGAAATGTCGCAAATAGCCAAAAGCGTGAAACCCAATTCTGTCCGCACCCAACATACCGGTTATCAGTTCGGAACGGCGCGGATGGCAGCGAAAGATCTCGTAGGCGGGAAAGGGAGTGTGCAAGAAGAACCCAATTTTAAGATTGGGAGCAGCCTCTCTGAGCATGGCAGGAACGAGCATCAACTGGTAATCGTGTACCCAGATCAGGTCACCATCCTGCGCCGTCTCTAACACTTTGTCGGCAAAGGTTCGGTTTACAGTTTGGTAATGCTCCCACCAGGCACGTTCGTATCGCAAAAAATTCGGTAAGTAGTGCAGCAAAGGCCAGATACTGGAATTGGAAAACCCTTCGTAGAATCCATGAGCTTCTTCTTCGCCCAGGAAGATCGGGATATAGCCATACTCTTCGGAAAGCTTTCGCTCGACTTCTCCTCTCCGTCGTTCATCGGGAAATGCGGTCCCCGGCCATCCGATCCATTTCGTTTTGAAGTGTTCTTCGGGGAATCCTTCCAGAGCCGCCACCAATCCACCCGAAGATTTGAGAATCTGATCCTCTTGAACCGTGACCGGCAAACGATTAGACACGTTAATTAAAGTGTTAGGCATTTCGACTCCCATGTTCGCGTTTGCTCAACCTCGCGGCCCTCAATCATGAACGCTACAGCTTTCTCTCCGGTCGGTCGATCGCCACATCGGCGAGCGTTGGTAGGAGCGAAATCCGACTCCGCCCAACTTGTCGTGCCGTAGGCTGGGCGAAGGCGGAAGCCTCTGTTGCGGCCGGCTATTTGGTCATCCTCAAACGCACGGCTAGGGCGCGCCAAAGCGCGGCGACGGTGGCAGCTCCGCCGAAGGCAGGATCGCACCGTTTGTTCGCATATAAGCGAACAGTGGAAATAGACCAACTCCTGGGTTATTATTGTTTCATGCGCATGCCGTTACATCCGGCCAAAAGCCAGATCACTTTGCCCAATGTCCTCTTTGCCTTAAGTGATCCCACCCGGCTCCAAATCCTTAAGGCAATCGCCAAACACGACAAGATGAACTGTTGCGACATACAGATCGATCTGAGTAAATCGACCGCCTCGCGCCATTTCCGTGTTCTGCGTGAGGCGGGCATCATTCGCATGGAACCGCGCGGCATCGTCTGTCTCAATTCATTGCGTCGCCAGGAACTGGACGACCTCTTTCCGGGCCTCCTCGATTCGGTACTGCAAGCAATGGAACCGGTTCGTCCACGCTCCCGCGCCGCAGCTAAAGTAAGTTGATAGACTGGGCGGCGCCGGAGGGAGGAGGGCTAGTCGTTGAGCTCATCGAGCTTGCCGCAAATCTCCTGACATAGTGCTGTCAGCACGCGTATCTATCCTGGCCGGCGAATCGAGATCTCGACATGGAGGAGAAAGAACCGTGACTCACTATTGCTGGATGCCGCCTGGCGTCTTGGTTAATCCTTTTACCGTAGGCGCGGCGCTCAGTTGCGCGAAACAGGCGAGCAAGAAAGTTGAGCTTGACCTTGCACCGTCGCTGTTGTTCGCGTATAAGCGAACAATGCAACGATATCTGGGGTCTCCTCTGCGTCCTCTCGTTCGTCGCCTATTTGAGCCGATACCAACCCGAATGGAACACCTCAACACCAACCCGTCGCCGGCAAAAACTCTGGATGGAATCCAATCCCACCAATTAGCATTCGCCCTCTTTTGCCTGATCTCGGTCACCGCATGTAATTTCACCCACACCGCCACCAATAACGCCCCCCCACCTCCGACGGTTACCGTTTCATCGGGTGAACAAAGCCAGATCATTGATTGGGAGACCGCTACCGCCAGAGTCGATGCGGTCGAAGCCGTGGAAGTACGGCCCCGCGTCTCCGGGCATATTACTGAAATCCATTTCGCGGCAGGTCAAATTGTTCACAAAGGTGATGTGCTCTTCGTCATTGATCGCCGCTGGTACAAAGCAGAACTCGATCGGACAACTGCCGAGGTCGCTCGCGCCGCTGCCGCATTGGAAAATGCCCAGCGCATTAGCAGGCGCGCAGATGACTTGTTGAAAAGCCATACGGTTGCTCAGGAGGAAGCGGACGGCCGGCGCTCCGAACTTGCTGAAGCTGTTGCCGCACTCAAATCAGCGGAAGCGGCGCGCGATTCTGCCCAATTGGATCACGAGCAAAGTGAAGTACGAGCTCCGATTTCCGGCAAAATCAGTCGAGCTGTTCTTACCGGAGGCAATTACGTCAGCGGCGTTTCCGGATCCAATACACTGCTCACCACCATAGTCAGCGTTGATCCAGTCTATACTTACGCCACGCTCGATGAAGCGGCGTATCTCCGTCTGTTGCGCCTCAAAGCCGCGGGACATCTGCCAGTGGATGAGAACGGGAACCTTCCCATTCAGATGGAGTTGACTGATGAAGAAGGATTTCCACGAAAGGGTTATATTGAGTCCTTTGATAACCGGGTGAACGCGGATACCGCGAGTATTACGGTTCGCGCAGTCTTTCCCAATACCGATGGTAGACTGACTCCGGGACTATTCGCTCGTGTTCGCATACCCGCTACCGCACAACATTCTGCTCTTCTGATATCGGAGACCGCGATTGGCACCGATCAGGGGCAGAGATATGTGCTGGTCGTCAGTAAAGATGACATCACTCAATATCGCAAAGTTGCGCTCGGCGGTCTGATCGAGGGAAAAAGAATCGTGACCGAAGGGATCGGTCCGGACGATCAGATCATTGTGGATGGACAAGCACGAGTTCGGCCGGGGATGAAGGTTCTTCCTCAAGCTGTCAGCCGGAGCGCATCCATACCTCCAAAGCAGAAGGAATCATAGAAAGCCAATTTCGGATTCCGCATCCGCCTTCCGCGATCCGCGATCCGCACTCTAACTCATGAACATCTCTCGATTTTTTATCGGGCGTCCGGTCTTTGCCTGCGTCCTTTCGCTGGTCATTCTATTGATCGGCTTAATCGCGTTGAAATTTCTGCCGGTCAGTGAATACCCTGAAGTGGTGCCGCCGACGGTCGTCGTGCGGGCGACCTATCCCGGAGCCAATCCAAAAACGATTGCCGAAACCGTCTCATCGCCGCTTGAACAGGCGATCACCGGGGTTGAGAACGGCCTATACATGTCTTCTCAGGCGACGACCGATGGGGTCATGACCCTAACGATCACGTTCAAGCTTGGCACCGATCTGGATAAAGCACAAGTGCAGGTGCAGAATCGTGTTTCTCAAGCTCTACCCAAGCTTCCCACGGAAGTTCAACGTCTTGGAGTAACCACCCTCAAGAGTTCGCCTGACCTGGCGCTGGTTGTACATCTTTTCAGTCCGACCGGGATATATGACGACATTTATGTTCGAAATTACGCGACGCTCCAAGTCAAGGACGTGCTTGCTCGGCTGCCCGGAGTAGGACAGGTGCAGATATTCGGTTCCGGTGACTACGCCATGCGCGTGTGGCTTGATCCGGAAAAGCTGGAAGCCAGAGGTTTGACCGCTGCCGATGTTATCACCGCTATCACCGAACAAAACGCGCAAGTAGCAGCCGGCACCATTGGCCAGGAACCGCAAAAATCAGAGTCGAACTTCGCCTTGACGATTAATACCAATGGACGGTTGATCGACGAAGAAGAGTTTTCTCGGATCATTGTGAAAACCGGAGCGCATGGCGAGAACGTCCTCTTGCGAGATGTTGCCCGAACAGAACTAGGGGCGTCGGATTACTCACTGCGAAGTCTGCTCAATAATAAGGCGGCAGTCGCTTTGCCGATCTCTCAGCTACCGGGTTCAAACGCGATTGAGCTTTCGGATAACGTTCGCAAAGCGATGGTGGAATTGAAGCGGAATTTCCCGGAGGGTCTCGATTACAGCGTTGTCTACGATCCCACGATTTTTGTTCGGCACTCAATCGAAGCGGTCGTTCACACGCTTTTTGAGGCGCTGATTCTGGTGGTTATCGTAGTGATCGTCTTTCTGCAGACTTGGCGAGCCTCAATGATTCCACTGGCCGCAGTTCCGGTCTCATTGATCGGAACGTTTGCTGCCATGTTGGCGCTTGGATTCTCCATCAACGCGCTCTCTTTGTTTGGTCTGGTCCTAGCCATTGGGATTGTGGTGGATGACGCAATCGTCGTGGTGGAAAATGTCGAAAGGAACATTCATCTCGGCCTATCGCCGCGCGACGCGACGAATCAGGCAATGAAGGAGGTCACCGGGCCAATCATTGCCACGGCTCTGGTTCTTTGTGCGGTGTTCGTTCCGACTGCATTCATCAGCGGTCTGACCGGCCAATTCTATCGACAGTTCGCGCTCACCATTGCGATCTCGACCGTCATCAGCGCCTTCAACTCACTCACGCTCAGCCCGGCATTGTGCGCGATTTTGCTCCGGCCGGCTCATGCCCCAGAAGATCGGGTTACCCGCGTACTGAATTTTGCGTTTGGCTGGTTTTTCCGGCCATTCAATCGAATCTTCCGCTGGTCGGCGAATTTATATTCCAATGTCGTGAAAGGACTGCTGAGGTGGGCAATCGTTGCTCTCGTCGTTTACGGCGTGTTGGTGGTGTTGACGTTCCAGATGTTTCGCAGCACACCAACCGGTTTTATCCCGCTTCAAGACAAACAATATCTCGTTGCTTTCGCCCAGCTTCCAGAAGCGGCCTCACTGGATCGTACCGACACGGTGATACGGCGAATGAGCGAGATTGCTCTGCAACACCCGGCGGTGGACAGCGCGGTTTCGTTTCCTGGCCTGTCGATCAACGGATTCACGAACAGTACCAACTCCGGTATCGTTTTCGTAACGCTAAAGCCATTTGAGGAACGAACGACGCCTCAGCTTAGCGGCTTGGCGGTGGCGAGCGATCTGCAGCAGAAGTTCGCTTCGATTCAAAGCGCCTTTATCGCCATCTTTCCTCCCCCGCCCGTCCAGGGTCTTGGGACAATTGGCGGGTTCCGGCTGCAACTGGAAGATCGAGCGGGTCTCGGTTACGAAGCGCTCTATAATGCGACCCAAGAAGTGCTCAAACGAGCTTCAGCGACGCCGGAGCTTGGCAATCTCTTTACGGGCTTTACGATTAATGTGCCGCAGCTCAAGGCAGACATCGATGTGGAAAAGGCGGCAACTCTTGGTCTGACCAAGACCGATGTGGCCAATGCCTTGCAAGTCAATCTCGGATCGCTGTACGTCAATGATTTTAATCGATTCGGGCGAACCTATCAGGTGATTGCTCAGGCCGATGAAAAGTTCCGAAAGAAGCCAACCGATATCTTAGCCCTCAAGGTGCGAAACAAGAATGGACTGATTGTTCCGGTCGGATCGATCGTGAAAGTTAAAGAAAGCTACGGACCGGATCGTGCCGAGCATTATAATAGTTACCTGACTGCCCCAATCAACGGTGCCCCGGGTAAAGGGTTCAGCAGTGGACAAGCTGAAGCAGCGATGGCTCGGGTGGTTTCAGAAACCTTGCCCAAAGGGATGTCATTCGAATGGACCGATCTGACGTTTCAAAACGTCATCGCCGGGAATACCGCTATCTACATCTTCCCTTTATGCGTCTTGCTGGTCTTCCTTGTGTTGGCAGCACAATACGAGAGCCTCCGTTTACCGTTAGCCATCGTACTGATCGTTCCCCTCTGTCTACTGTTCGCTTTGCTGGGCGTACGGATTGATGGCGGAGACAACAATATCTTTACCCAAATCGGCCTGATCGTACTGATCGGTTTGGCCTGCAAAAATGCGATTTTGATCGTCGAGTTTGCCAAGACGAAAAATCAGGAGGAACGGCTTTCCCCGGAGCAGGCTGCGCTTTCCGCATGCCAGCTGCGGCTTCGACCGATTTTGATGACTTCAACCGCTTTTATTGCCGGGGTTTGGCCGCTGGTTGCGTCGCACGGTGCGGGAGCGGAAATGCGGCACGCCATGGGTATCGCCACGTTTTCCGGGATGATCGGCGTCACGCTCTTCGGGTTATTACTCACTCCGATCTTCTATGTGCTCGTGAGTAAGCTGGGGCGGAAAAACAGCTCTCGTGGCCGGCCTAAGCCCAGTCAACTGCAAAAACGAGAACTGGTGACCGAGTCTGTAAGTTAAGCCACGAAATGGACGCGATCTGGAGGCCGAACGGGTGATTAGTGAAAAGTGATTGTTGATCAGAGAGGAATTACTCGCCAAGCATCCTCTCCGGTAGCCGCGTGTCTCCTGGTCCAGGCAAACGACGAATGACCCTAATCGACACGAATTAAGGAGAGCGAGGCCACAGCCACCATGGTGAGCGGTCCGGCGGCTGCGCACACGCGTCAACATGGGGCATCGATGTTGCAAGACTTCGGAAAGGGAGTCCAGGTGACGATCGGTGGCTTTTCCCGGTTCAGGCTGATATTAGTGCAAACATGAGCACCCAAGATTCCAATGCTACGATGGCGGTGTTCCTCGATCTGGAGAACATTGCACTTGGAGCTCGCGATGCCCATTACCCGGCTTTCGACATCCGAAAAGTGCTCGAACGCCTCTTGCTCAAGGGACAGATCGTAGTCAAGAAGGCATACTGCGACTTTGACCGATACAAGGACTTCAAGCGCAGCCTGCACGAAGCCGCCTTTGAACTCATCGAGATCCCTCACCTGCGCCAGTCAGGCAAGAACTCCGCCGACATCCGCATGGTAGTGGACGCACTCGACCTTTGTTACACGAAAGGACATGTGGACACCTTTGTGATCATCAGCGGTGACTCCGATTTCTCTCCACTGGTGAGCAAACTGCGGGAGAATGCCAAAACGGTCATCGGCGTCGGAGTCAAGAACTCCACCTCTGACCTGTTCATCAGTAACTGCGACGAGTTCCTTTATTACGACGACCTGGTTCGCACTGAGGCTGCAAAAACGCGCAAGCGGAGCGCAACGACTGCTTCGGCCTCCCAAGCCTCTGTTGAGGCGGGCAAGCGTCCACCAGTTGCTGACGCAATGGACCTCTTGGCGGAGACGGTGGAAGCGATCACCCAGGAGCGAGGAGAGGACGATAACATCTGGGGATCTATGATCAAGCAGGCCATCAAGCGTCGGAACCCTGGATTCAACGAGCGTGCCTATGGATTTCGCTCTTTTAACGACCTGCTCTTGGAAGCTGAAAAGCGTGGGCTTTTGAAATTGGAAGCCGACGAGAAATCGGGCGGCTACACGGTTCGCGCCGTGGATTGATCACGGTAGCGGCGTTAACGGCGTTATCTTCTCCTCCCCCGCCAATTCTAAGGTCTTAGGATTGTATGGTCCCGGCTTGTCCGACGTAGCCCCAACTTACGATGAAACATTGCGGACAAATCGGCGCAGTCGGAAGCCTAGATGCCGCCTTCGCTCTCGAGCGACTGCGGGACGATCGACGAATCGTGGCAATCGCTGAGCCGCGTGCGAGACCAAAAGCCGAGCGTTTCTATCGTCCCTTATAGGTAGTCCGAAGTTATTCATCAATCTGGGGCCAAAGCCGCTAGATCAAGCTTTGGAGCGTGAGCGACCACAGATTGTGAGTAACTTCGCCCCAAGCGCGTCGGCCGGCTACGAATCATTGTCCCATCCGCACTAACGGATTCCCGCAGAGTTTCGAGCTGGCCGATCAGGCTTGAGTGGGAGAACAATACTCAGACCATGGCGAGATCGCCTCTGGGCGATTTACGTCTCACTATAAGGGTTTGGTAATCACTCGGGCGGCGCGATTTTTCGATTTGGAGCAATCAGCCATGTCCTCAACCGATAGTACGAATCAAAAACCAGTTGCCGCTTTTGTCGGGATCGATTGGGCGGATCAAAAACATGCGATTGTGCTACGAGCAGCCACTAGCACCGCTAGTTTGGAACATCGTAGCATTGGCGCCGAGCCGGATGCTTTAGTCGAGTGGGTATTGGAAGTGCGAGAGCGGTTCGCTTCTGCGGGCAGGATCCTTGTTTGCTTAGAGCAGAGTCGCGGAGCGCTGATTCACTTTTTGATGGGCTATGAGTGCTTTGAACTCTATCCGATCAATCCCAAACAGCTGGCCAGTTATCGGGAGACCTTTCGGCCCAGCGGAGCCAAAGACGATCCGATCGATGCCGAGCTGCTTTGCCAGTTAGTCAGTCTTCACCATCGGCAGTTACGCCCCTGGCATCCTGACGATGTGTTAACTCGCAAGTTGGCTCTGTTGTGCCAGAAGCGCCGGCAAGCGGTCGATGCGCGCACCGCCCTGAGCAATCAGCTCAAGAGTGAGCTCAAGCAATATTTTCCCCTGGCTTTAGCCGTACTGGACAACGATCTGACTACGGCTTTAGCCGCTGATTTTCTTCTCCAATGGCCTAATTTCGAGTCGCTCAAAAAAACTGCTCCCCACAAGCTGCGGAAGTTCTTTTACGGCCATCAAAGCCGCAGCGAGCAAAAACTCCAAGCGCGGCTGGAACGGATCCAGGCCGCCCAACCCTTGACCCGCGACGCGGCCATCATTGAGGCGGGCACTCTCACGGTCCAGATGTTGGCCCAGCAGCTCAAAGCGCTGGTGCCTTACATCGCTCGGTACGAAAAAGAGATTGCTCAACTCTTTGAACTCCATCCCGACAGCGCCCTATTCAACAACCTGCCAGGCGCAGGTCCCACTCTGGGCCCTCGCTTACTGGCGGCCTTCGGCACCGATCGGGAGCGCTTTCAAAGCCCGCTCGACGCAGTGACTTTCTTCGGGGTGGCGCCAGTGACCGAACAAAGCGGCAAATCCAAATGGATCCACTTTCGCTGGGCTTGTCCGAAATTCCTCCGCCAATCCTTCCACGAGTTTGCTAGCCAATCGATTCGCTTCTGCGATTGGGCCGCTGTCTACTATCAACAACAAAGGGCCCGCGGCAAAGGTCATCACGCCGCGGTGCGCGCCTTAGCCTACAAATGGATCCGCATCCTGTTCCGTTGCTGGAAAAGCCGCCAACCTTACGACCCTCAGCTCTACCTCACCGCCTTGCTCCAACGTGGCTCCCCTTACACTTCCCCGGTGAAAAACTCTACCCCAAAAACTTGACAGACCACCTCAGACCTCTGCGGGACTTATCGCTCTCGGTGTCCGGCGCTCTGATGTTGACGTACGTGCGCGGCGGCGGCAGGCATAGGGCATATCGGCATAGAGCTGCCAGCCGATGCTAAGCTGATTACGGGAGGAAACTTTACTCTCTTGCTTGCCGATTACGAAAGTTTGCAGGGCGGTAAACGTGGACGCGATCTATCTACCACCAGACCTGCCAAGGTCCCCAGCCGGGCCCCCAGTTGAGCGAAGCGGTCTCGTTTATCTCAGCGGCCTCGAGCTGGCTTTGAGTGATTGTTCCGTCGTCGTCTGCCGGATCTTCTGGATCGTTGTACTGAGGTGACTGTTGCACAGCCAGACGCTTGTACTGTTGATACTCAGTCTCGCCGCCGATGAATACGATCCCTTTTGCTTGCCCGCGTAAGTATAAAGAACTTTGCCATTCTTTGTCCGAC
>JBEEIB010000126.1:0-6200 GCA_041167675.1 Verrucomicrobiota bacterium | reverse complement strand
TTGTTTCGTTATCATTTACCGTGGTTTTCTTTAGGCGGCGGCGCAACCCGGGTGCTGTGCATGAACACGATCTTCCAGTTGCCCGCCTGTTTTTCGAGGAAGGCCGATTCCAGCCAATTCTGCTTCGCGGTACCGGAGGCGTCGGTGATGCTGCCTTTATTGAGGTAGGCAATCCAAGCGGTGTCGCCGCTAATGTGGACATCGGGTTCGGTCACGTTCCACTCGTAGCGCTTGCCCGCAGCATGTTGGGCCTTGATGAAGGCCATAACGCTGTCTCCGTTGAATCGGGCACCTCCATCAAAAATGTAAAAGTCCGAGCCAATGACAGAATCGAACTTCGCAACATCGTCGGTGAGAGCGGCAGCGAATATCGTGCTCACTGTATCTACGATCTGCCGCTCCTCGGTCGCAGCATTCATATTTCCAGCAAAGAGCGTCATAACGGCTAAGACTAGTCGCGTTCTTTTCATGAAATTCTTGATACTGCCTGCAGCAAATTCTTCATTTTGCTGGAGCAGCCGTGATGATACTCGCCCGCCAAAATGTTAGTGAGAATAAACTCTACTTCCTGCCAGGCCTATTTCTTTTTGTCTAAGTTGCCGTATTCGTCGTCTGAGCTGCTGCGTCGCTCACGGCCCGAATGTCTGAGCACGCCGCGGTGAGCAAGGTCTCAATAAAGAGGTTCGTTGCCGGGTTCTTGATTCGGCGAGCAGACGCAAGAATGGCGGTGGTTTCGAACTGTTAACCGGCCTTTGTTACATGATTGCCATGTGACAGGTACGTAACATGTGACACGAATATGTAACAAATCTACCGTTTCTTCTGTTGCGCCCCTACATTATATCGGCACGTGAAAAAATTCAGAATCGAGCAGCCCACCCTGGTGCCGGACAAGCGCTGGACATTACTTGGCCGGAGCAAATACCGGGTGCTTCAGGGAAGGTATTTTTCGCAGATTATTTGTTCGCGGACTAGCTAACCGATCGACCAAGGAGGGAGAGCATTTGAAACCGCGTAACCGACTATTTTCGAAGCGATTGCCGCTTCTGTTCCTTTCTCTTACGGGAGGGCTTTTTCCTTCCGGTTTTCCATCGGCACTCGCACAAAGTCCTTCGCCAACGCCGTCCGGTCGCCTCGAACAGGTTGTGGTTACGGCGGAAGATCCGACTGAGCAAGAGTCCGCAATCGAGAAGGAACGGTACGCTCCGAACATCGAGCGAGTTCAATCTGCCGAAGAGATTGCGCGCTACCCCGATGTCAACCTCGCTGACGCTTTAAAACGCTTGCCCGGCGTTGGCGTACAGAACGACACCGGTGAAGGACGTTTTGTGACCGTGCGCGGCTTAGATTCCAACCTGGTTGGTGTCACCTTTGGTGGCGTCCGGATTCCATCAACTGATTCGACCGGCCGGCATGTTGCTTTCGATCAGATCCCATCCGGATTGGTGAGCCAAATTACCGTGTTTGACACCAACCGGCCGGACATGGACGCGGAAGCGTTGGGCGGACAAATCGAACTCACCCCGCGGAGTGCCTTCGATTCTGACAAACCGATCCTCCAAGGACGTCTTGGCTCCGGATACGAACCGCTCCGGCCCCGTTATGCAATCATTAACGGCGAAATCATAGGTGGTTTTCGCTTCGGCTTTGGACCGGGAGGGAATCCTTTGGCCTCATCATATTCGTCGTCAGAGAGTTCGGCAGGCCCTGATGGAAGCTTGAAGGACGGAAAAGGGATCGACACGAAAAACGCAGGCAGCGGCGAAGGTCTCGCCGGTTACCGGCCCTTTGGCGTACTCGGCGAGTTCAGCTACTACGAGGATCACCGTGGAGTCGATGATTTTGAACCAGCCTTTGCAGACAGCAAACAGCCAATTGGTGCGGACAAGATCCTGAGCAGTATTGATTTACGGCGTTACATCTACAACCGACGATTACACGGTTACGGAGCGACTTTCGACTATCGACCGGACAGCAAAAACAGCTACTACATCAGCTTCGTGAATGCTGGTTACGTGGAAAGCGTGGACCGGCAGATAAAAAATTATTCGGGTCTCGACGGCTCAAACGGCAGCGGAGCCCAACTCACGAATCCGGACGGGAGCACTTTTTTCCAACCGCAAAACGATCCGACACACCCGGGCAACTTTCTAGTAACCGATGCGCAGCTTAATTCCAACATCCGCCACAACGAGGAACATTTTGAAAACTGGATCGTCCAGGGAGGCGGTAAAAATGATCTGGGTCCCTTCATTATCGATTATAAGGGCTCGTTTGCCCAAGCCACTGACCACAATCCGCGCGACACCAACATCAGTTTTGTGACCAAGCCTGATGTGACGATATCTTACAACGACTCAGGGCTCATGAAACAGCCGCAGTTCCTGGTGGCTGGCGCCGATGTTTTCGATCCCAAAAAATACTCTTTTAATCAGTTATCGTTTGATAATAACGGATCAACCGATACGGAAATCGCTGGAAGCGCGAATGTAACGGTTCCATTTACGATTTTCAATTTTCCGAGCATCTTCAAATTTGGGACCAATCTGCGTTTCCGGACTAAGCGTGCCTACAACGATCCAGAGACTTACGTTGGGTACAATGGAGCGTTCACGTTAGCCGACGTAACGCGCTTCCAGTTCAACAGCATTTACAACGGTAACTACAAGATCGGTTTTTCGCCCGACTTCGGCCTTGTTAACAAGTTCTTCTCCGCCAATCGCGGCAATTTTGTCCGGGACTCTGTTGGCGATGCGGTAGCCAGCAAAAAAGCGTTTTTCGATGATTCGGAGGACGTTTATGCCGGTTACATCCAGTACGCCATCTCTTTCGGTAAATTGAACTTGCTCAGCGGACTAAGGATCGAAGCAACGGATGCCACCTACGGAGCAAACGAGAATGACCCCGGCTCAGATCCTAATAATCCCGCGTCCTACCATTTCGTGAACCGGAACAAAAATTACATCAATTACTTTCCAACCTTCCAAGCCCGATACGAAATCCTCGACAATCTGCAAGCGCGCTTTGCCTATTCAACCGCAATTGGTCGTCCGGCTTTCAATCAAGTCACTGCATCGAGCACTGTAAATGTAGGCAACCAGACGATTATCAGCGGCAATCCCGGCCTCAAGCCGACCACCGCCAACAACTTCGATCTGACGCTAGAGTATTACCCAGCACTTGGCGCCTATGCCACCATCGGTTTTTTCGATAAGGAATTCTCGGACTACATCTTCACCCGTACCATTCGCGTCCCGATCAACGGGAGAACCTTTAACGAATCAACCTTTCTCAACAGCCCAAATGCGCACGCTCGAGGAGTTGAGTTTAATTACCAACAGCAGTTTGTTTTTCTACCTGGACCGCTGAATGGGTTCGGAGTTGGCTTCAACTACACCTACGTTGATAGCGAAGGCGAAGCGCGTCCGGGCGAAACAACCCAACTACCTTTCACCTCAAGAAATTTGTACAACTGGATGATTTTCTATCGAAAGTACGGTTTCGACGTCACCTTAGCGGCGCAATATACCGACAAAAATCTGAGCTCGGTGGGTGCCAGCTTCCGAACCGATCTGTACTTTGATGCTCGAACGACACTGGATCTCGCGGCGAACTATACCTTTTCTAACGGCATCGGTGTTTATTTCAACGTCAAGAATCTGACCGATGCGCCTTGGCGAATCTATGAAGGAACCCGCAATCGCGTGATCCAGCAGGAGTACTACGATTTTACTTACGAGGCGGGAATGAAGTTTAAGTTTTAATACCCAGTCGAACTACATCATCATGAAAACAAACCTCTCAAACGCTTGCTTTGCCATCGCGGCTTTCGTGCTCTCCTTGCCAACAGCACTTTTGGCTGAGCCCGCCCCATTAACTCTTGGCCAGCCAATTGTTGTACCGGGAACCAAGGGAAGATTCGATTACCTGCAAATCGATGAAGGATTGAATCGCCTATTGGCAGCTCACACTGCCAACGGAACCTTGGATATCATCAGTCTTCCGGATGGAAAGCTGATCAAGAGCGTGAGTACCGGTAAGACCCAGGGAGCCGTGGTCGATACCGATCACAACCAGTACTACGCCAGTGTCAGCGCTGAGAAGAAGCTCGCGATTATTGATCGTCAGACTCTCGAGATAACCGGCACGGTCTCGTTACCTGGACCAGCCGATGCGCTCGCCTACAACTCAAAGAATGGACTGGTTTACGTTTGCCATGACGATGGAGAAGACGTTTGGGTCGTTGATCCGAGCACGCGGAAAATCGTGACAGCAGTTAAGATTCCGACCCAACCGGAATTCGTTGTCTACGATCCGGTCACTGACAAGGTGTTTCAGAACATCAAGTCTCAACCGGTCACGCTGGTCATTGACCCTGGACCAAATTTGGTCGCCGCTACCTGGTCAACTATCCCGGCCCAGGGCCCGCACGGCTTGGCCGTCAATCCGAAAACCCATCGGCTGTTTTCCGCCGGAAAAAACGGTAAACTGGTTGTCTTGGACTCTGTTTCTGGAAAATCATTGGGTTCGGTCGATATCGCCGAAGGAGTGGATCAGATCGCGTTCGATCCCGGAAACCAGCGTATCTACTGTGCCGCCGGGCAAGGAAAGCTCACCGTCTTGCAGGAGACCGAGGAAGCCGTCAAGTCGCTCGGTGACGTGGCCACTCCAGCCGGTACGCACACGCTCGCCGTTGACCCGAATACGCACTCGGTTTGGATCGCATTCGCCAAAGGTGAAGAGTCTTACGTCGCAGAACTAAAGGCCCAATAAGCTGAGAGAAAATCTACTAGCCCCGTTGAAGCGACCTCGATTCGGAGCTTTCTTAGCCGCCAACCATGAAACAGACGCGACGAACGTTCTTGCAGTGGTTATTGGGTCTGTCCCAAACTGAACTTACTGGTTTCGTTCTTTAATCCAGGGAAGCTGCGAGCGGCGGCGCCCGATACAAAGGGTGGCCGCGACGCGGAACAAAGTGACTTAAGGTTCCTTATATTTGGTGACTGGGGACGCGACGGACAATTCCACCAAACCGATGTCGCGCCCAGATGGGTCTGGCCGCGGCTGCCCGGAAATGCAGGTTGATCATTTCGGTTGGAGATAATTTCTACGACAAAGGGGTGCAGACGGCGGCCGATTCCCAGTGGAAGAGCTCGTTCGAGGGGATTTACACCGCGTCGTCTTTGGCTGTTCCCTGGTATGTAATCTTAGGCAACCACGATTACAAAGGTCGGCCGGAAGCGCAGCTGGATTACGCCAGGACGCATCCAAATTGGAAAATGCCGGCGCGTTATTTCTCCGCGGTGGAACCGATTACCGAGACGGGAAAGGTAGAATTCTTCTTCATCGATACGAGTCCATTCGTAGAGGAATACCAAACGAAAGAAGAGATGCGCGATGAAATCGTATCGCAGGATACCAACGCGCAAGTTGCGTGGCTCGATCAAGCGCTATCGACCTCGATAGCCACCTGGAAGATAGTAATCGGACATCACCCCATCTTTTCGGGCGGAAGCAAACATGGCGACCAACCAGAGTTGATTCAACGTATCAATCCCTTACTCGAGAAACATGGCGTTCCGGTTTATTTTAACAGGCACGATCATGATCTCCAAGACATCGTTCGCGGATCAGTCGAATATTTCAATACTGGTGCGGGCTCGAAAGTTCAGCCGCCAGGTCCGACCGAGGGGAGCCGCTTTTATAAGGGAACACCCGGCTTCATGGCGGTCTCGCTCGGGTTTGAGAAGATGCATGTAGACGTGATCGATTACACCGGCGCATTGTTGTACCAGACCGACGTGAAGAACAGGGTCGCGGCGGGGGCGTAGCGGTTGATGAAGCGGGCTGGTCCCCCCGAGTCCGCGGTCGCTACGCGAGAGCGTTGCGGGCGGGTCCTGGCTCAGGAATCTGGCGCCCAGCGATTGTGAAAGGTGAAAAGTGGTTGGTGAACGCCTACCAGCGAATCCTCGACAGAAATCTTTCACCTCTTCAACGTTCCTCTCACTGATCACTAAAACGCTCCCCGACACTAGCCTGTCCGCCGAAGTTGTGAAATCTGCCGAGAACAAAGGCCGGAGCATCAGGTTGCTTTACCCTCCCTTTCGCCGTAGCGCCTTCTAGATTCTAGATTCTAAATTCTAGCTTTTATCTCCGGTTCGAAGTTGCTACCGACCGCATCCTCCTTATTTTGTTCGTCC
>JBEEIB010000125.1:0-6432 GCA_041167675.1 Verrucomicrobiota bacterium | reverse complement strand
CTCAGCAACTGGATTTTTCAGAGCATAGCGTTGCTTAACTGCGAATCCGAAAAACACGCTGAGAAGCCGACGAAAGTTGTTTCGCGTGACCGGCCATCATTCAGCCGCCTCAACCAGTTTTCGACGTCCTTCGTCGAGATATCATGCACCGCTCGTGTTTTGAACTCCTCGGCCCCCGCGAACCCCTCTAGCCGATTTTTCATGTCCTGCAGATAACGCTCCGAACGCCGGTCCTTCTCTTTCGCTTCGAGCAGCTCTCTGACAACATCCGGGATCAACTTCGACTGGCGGATCACATCCAAATTACGGAGATAGAATTCTGCAGCCGACTTCAAGGTGGCGCCATGTGGTTCGAGAAGCTTGAGCGCCGCCTCGGCATCGATGCGTTTAATCGCGGACAATCCAAACGCAGAGCCACCCTCGTTCTCTTTTTTGATACGAATCTTGGCCGCTTCGCCCTCGGCCGCCTTTTTCGTCTTGCGGAAAAGCCTAACCCGATGGCCATTAACCATCCCGCAATCAACCATCCAACTTTTTGAGCCCGAGGCATTCCGACGTTCGCGGACCAGCGGCCAGCTATCTTTTTGCCTCCCCATAAGCTAAAGGATCAAACTCTGGATCGAGTGTCAAAAAGTGTCAAGAAAATCGGCTTTTATCGACATTCATGGGCGTTCATCGGCAAGCAACGCGCGGAAAAGAAAAAAACCCCTCTCCGAGCGAGAAGGGCTTAAACACTAGCTCTGGGGCTTAAACAGTGGTGCCGATGGCGGGACTCGAACCCGCACGGCCCTTTCGGGCCAACGGATTTTAAGTCCGTTGCGTCTGCCATTCCGCCACATCGGCGCGCGAGCAGAAGCGAATGAAGCCGCGCACCGCTGGACTGGCAAGCGCAATTTCGCTGCGTGAATCAGACGGGCGCGATTTTCGGAGCGACCCGACTGCGGTCAATCGACCTGACCCCTTCAGCGCTCTCGGGTTTTGTTCGAGCCAATTGATTCGGCTGATAGATCTCGGTTCGAAAAATTGGGATCTCTTTCGGTGCCTCGATGCCTATCTTTACTGCGTCACCGTCGATCCGAGTGACTTTAATATGGATCGTATCACCGATCACGATACCCTCATTTACCTTTCTCGATAGAATTAACATCCTTCGTTATTCCTTCTTGTTTTTTTATCTGGGGGGTCCAGAATTTTTCTTGGCAGGGCCATCCTTGGACAGCGATCTGCGATATGTTTTTATACGATAGAGGTCGCCTCTGATAGAAAACGGACTTTCAGTTCTTGATTTTGCCTGAGACGCTCTTGCATGCGTCCGCTCAGTCGCTCTACTTCCGTAAAAAGCGCCTCAAGTAATGGTTGAACGTATTCCGGGAATCCGTGGACGATTTCCGTCGCATCGGCCTCTTCGCGTAGATTCAAACGCGTCGCGGTTTCCCGCAGAATCAACTCTCGGCTCTGGGTACACCGCGAGACCAGCCGTAGTTGTCCACGGATTTGCTCCTCCACGCGCTCGTTTCCCCGGGGATCGCGCTGGTACAAGAGTTCAGTCTGTTGGTTTAGCAAGCGAATCAATCCTCCCTTTTCTTGGAGCTCATCCCTTAATGAGTCGACGAGTTGATCCCATTCTAATTGCGTTTCCATGTAATTAACGATCAAAAAGTGAGTTGCTCAAGCGAGGAGATTGAGGAGGTATGAACGCAATTGAGCGACAGTCTGGGTGTGAATCTGGCAAATTCGCGACTCAGTCAGGCCAAAAGCCGTCGCAATGTCGGCCAGTTTCATACCCTCGTAGTAATACATGGCCAGAACTCTCTTGGGTACGTCCGGGAGTTGCTTGATACGCTCGGCGATCACCTCGGTTAATTCTTTGCGCTCAAGACTCTCGAAGGCAGAAATTCCGGCTTCGTCAGGAATGATTTCATGCAACGAATGCTCGTTCTCTTCCCATTCTTCCGGAACGTCGAGGGAGATAATCTTGATCGGACGCACCTCGTCCATCAGAGTGTTCAACTCTGTCTCGCTGATATTCAGTTCCTCGCACAGCTGTTCCGGACCAACGGCACATCCTTGCTCCTGCTCGATTCGAGATATGAGAGTACCAAGTGTTTTGGCCTTCAGGCGCCCCGAGCGCGACATCCAGTCCATTCGACGTAGCTCATCGAGCACAGCTCCCCGGATCCTCATCGACGCGTACGGGATAAAACTCTTATTCTTGGTTTCTCGAAAGTTTTTGGCCGCAGCGACAAGGCCGACAACACCGACGCTGTAGAGATCTTCGATTTCGATTCGCGCCGGGAGCTGGCGTTTCATTCGATCGACGATCGATTTCACTAAAGGCAGGTGGTTTTCGAGTAAGGATTCAAAACTGCTGGTCGATGAAGGGCGCGGGCCGACATCCTGATTTGGAGTATATTCGACAATCTGGGCTGTTATTGGCTCGGCGATCATTGGCATGGATTTTGTATGTGCCGCCCTTTAAGCACAGCCCATGCCACGTGAGTTCAACGACGATAGATGTACTCGTAACTACCTTTGGTTAAGATGGTTACATTGAGCGATCCAAAGAAAACCAACCAGATTGCAAAACGCAGCACGACGGCAAATTCTGCCTAGTTTCGAGGGAGAGCCCCAAAAACAGAAATTGCCTAGGCAAATTTTGCCTATCAGGATTTACCCTGATTTTTCAGTAGGGTTAGGCCGAAATCGCGACGCATTCTTTCTGCAGAATTGGCAAATAGTAGCTGTCGCGTTGCACCGGTTCTCGATGGGCTTCCCGTATGGTGCGTTCCAGTGAGGCTACGGTTTGTTCCTGTGGAGTCGTAGCCCCGGCCATATGGAAGATTTTCTCCTCCATCAGCGTTCCATGGAGATCGTCGACGCCGTAGCTCAAAGAGATTTGAGCTAAGGGAAGAGACATCGCAACCCAGTAACCGGTGATATGATCGAAATTGTCGAGATAGATTCGGCTTGCTGCCAACGTTCTAAGCTGGTCGAGCGCTGAAGCTGGGCGGATATGGGCTAACTCGGTGGTTTGCGGAACAAAAGCAAAGGGCACAAATCCGGTGAAACCGTGGGTCTCGTCCTGCAATTCTCGAAGCTGGCGCAGGTGGTCAACGCGTTGTTCCAAAGATTCGATGTGTCCAAATAACATTGTACAGGTGCTCCGTTCGCCCATTCGATGCCAAATCCGATGCACTTCTTTCCATTCTTCGGCGGTTTCTTTGCCTCGGCAGATCTTATCTCTGACCCCCGAATCGAATATTTCAGCTCCCCCACCAGTCAATGAGTTGAGACCGGCTCTGCGCAGCGTTTCCAACATATCGGGTATCGGCAATTTAAAGATCCGTTCAGCTAAATGTCTTATTTCGATTGCGGTAAACGCTTTGAGGTGGAGCTGCGCATCCAGGGCGCGAAGCGTCTCAAGGAGCTTGGTGTACCATTCCGCCGGGAGGCTAGGATGGAGACCTCCGACCATATGGATCTCGGTAATTCCCTGATCCAGAGCGTTTCGCGCCGCGCTTTCAATCTCCGGAATCGCCATCTCGAAGGCGTGCGGATCGCGTCTGCGTGCACCGAACGCGCAAAACTGGCAGGAGAGTACGCAAATATTGGAATAATTGATGTAGCGGTTCAGGATATAGGTTGCCCGGTTGCCGTTTTTACGTTCGCGGACGACGTTGGCTATCTGGCCGAGGGAATTGAGATCGTTAGACCGAAAAAGAGTAAGCGCTTGCTGCTCGTCGATACGTTCTCCATTGAGGACTTTCTCGTAAATGTCCCGAAAAGCTGGAGAGATCAGCCGAGAGTTTGTGAAATTTTTCACAAACCGACTTATACACACAACCAATCGTCCGGCAAGCAAACTCCCTCCGCTGCGGCCGTTCGCCGCAACTCTTATTTGCTCCGCCGGTTCATCTGAATACGATGAGCCTCGCTTTCAAGCCTGCCGTTTCCTGCATGTCATCATCGGAATCTGATCAACCCGAAATCGAGTGGATGCGTCGGATCCGCGAAGGCGATATGGAAGCGTTTCGGTTGTTGGTCGAAACTCATCAGTCTCGGATTGTCGGTACTATCAGCAAGATGTTGGGCTCCGATGCGGAAGCCGAGGACTTGGCGCAACAGGTTTTTATCCGTGTCTGGCGATCGGCGCCACGCTACCAGCCGACGGCGAAATTTACGACCTGGCTTTTTCGTATCACTCGAAATTTAGTGTTTAACGAAATGCGGCGAAAGCGGCATTTTGTCGACCAAACGGATGACCTCGCCGAACCGGCTGAGCGAAAGGAGCGAGGACCTGATCAAGTGCTCCTGGAAGAGGAGCTCCAGACGGCGATTCAGGACGCCATCAGCAAGCTACCGGAGGCTCAGCGACTCGCGATTGTCTTGCGCAGATACGAAGAGCTGCCTTATGAAGAGATTGCGAAGGTCATGGGCACGACCGTTCCCGCCGTCAAAAGCATCCTCTTTCGGGCGCGGGCTGAGCTACGTGAACGGCTCGCCAAGTACCTGGAATAGAAGCCGGAAACCAGAAGCAAGTAGCCAGGAGCTAGATGGCTGGACTTCCGAAACTCTTCGGCGTCAACGGCACAAAGCATTCGAGTTTTGGGGGGAGCTAACTGTCGGGATCCGGCGCGCATACAACTGAGTCACCCTCTGGCTCCTGGCTCCTGGCTCCTGGCTCCTGGCTTTCGGCTCCCTGGCTTTCGGCTTCTAGCTTCTAGCTTCTCGTATTTCTTCAAAGGCCTTCCCGAAGTACCGCAGTGTATCTGTGGGAATCATCGACTCCTCCGACTCATCGCCCAGGGTCAGCTCTGCGGCCCGTCCACATAGCCAAGCGGCCAGCCGGGCCGCATCGTACGGTGCGATCCGGCGGCCGAGTAGCGCTCCGCACACGCCAGTAAGAAGATCTCCGGAACCACCCGTCGCCATACCGGGAGTCCCAGTGGAATTATACGACAGAGAATAACCTCTCTGACCGATCAATGTCCGGGCGCCTTTGAGCAGAAGGGTTATCGGATACTCATTGGTAAACCGTTGTACGATCTCGGCCCGCGACAAATTATTGGTGTGAAACAGACGGCTCATTTCTCCTGGATGCGGCGTAAGTAACCGGGGCCCGGCTAAACGGGAAAGCGTCTCCGGTCGCTCGCTGATGATGTTCAGCGCGTCGGCATCCACCACCATTGGATTGGCAAACTCTCGTACGATCTGGATCACCTCGTCCGCCCGCGCCCGACCTAGACCCGGGCCGATCGCAATGGCATCGAGGCGATCAGACAATGCCTGACGGAGATCGGTTACCGGTTTGACCATTACTTCGGTCTCAGCCTTGGCGGCAACGATCGAGTAAATATCCTCTGTCGAATAGAGAGTGACCAACCCGGCGCCAGCCTTTAGCGCCGCCTTCGAAGCGAGCGCTCCCGCTCCAATAAAGCCGCGCGACCCCGCAATGATTCCAACTCGCCCAAAATCACCCTTGTGAGAATCGAACGGGCGCCGTTTCACCAGATTGTACAAAGCGTGCGCATCCGTTAATCGGTTACGGCTCGAGTCGGTTGGCGCCCGTTCGGTTAGGGGCGGAAGATCGATCACCAAGATGGCTCCTACTACATTGGTCGCTTCATCCAGAAAGAGGCAGCTTTTAGGAAATCCGACCGTTAAGGTTACATCGGCAATCACGCTGTCGGGGTCGACGGCTGAGTCACTCAAACCGGTGGGGATATCGACCGCATAGGTCCGTGCGTTCCAATCGTTCCGGACCCGGTTCAATTCGGTCGTCAGCTGACGATAGCGATCACTTAAGCCGGGCCGCGCCCCAAGTCCCAGAAGTCCATCCAACAAAATGATTCGCTGACCATCACGCCGTTCGATTGAGGCGGATGGCATCTGCTGAAAATGGGCAGCCAGATCATTCCATTTCTTCTTCGGCAAAAAATCGAAGTCCTCTGGAGAGCCTGCCAGGCGAGCCCTTATCGACCACCCCGAGCGTTCCAACACGGAAGCCGCCACGATGGCGTCACCGGCATTATTGCCTCTGCCAAGATAAACCAAGCAGGTTCCCGGCACCGGCTCTAGCTGGGCAATTTTGCGACCGATACCGAGCCCGGCCGAGTCCATTAAACCCTCCTGGCTGACACCTTCGGCGAAGGCACGTTTTTCCAGCTCTTGGACTTCTTTCGAGGTCAAAATGAGGTTGGACATGTTATTTGACCATGCAGCTGCCCGGACGGTTGTAAAGCGGCGGGCGAAGGACAGCGAACGCCAGCGAACGCCAGCGAACGTCAGCGAACGTCAGCGAACGGCAACGAACGACAGCGAACGGCAACGAACGTCAGCTAACGGCAGCGAAGGACAACGAACGTCAACGAACGTCAACGTACGTCAGCGAACGTCAGCGAACGTCAACGAACGGCAGCGAACGGCAGCGAA
>JBEEIB010000124.1:0-22187 GCA_041167675.1 Verrucomicrobiota bacterium | reverse complement strand
GGAGACGCATCACCATCCCCCGGCGCTTGATAAACAACCCATCACCGAGTCACCGACAATGAGAAGTTTCCTCCGTAATGGTATCACTACCCCAGTAGTTTTCAAAGTCATCCGCTGTAACCGTCGCGTTCAATTATGGAACCGACAGGCTTCGATCATCATGGACCTGACCACTCTGGCCCTTCGCCACGGGTGGCGTTGCCCCCCGCGCGTATGAGCACAGAAGAAGTTTTGCAAGCGTTAGGGCGGTACACGGAAGAGTCATACGAGAGTGGTCGTCAAACGGCGACAAAACTGGATGTCAATCGAATGACGTTGACCGCGCCAGCGTCGAATGGGTTGATGAGCGAGCACGCCTTCTTCGAATACAGAGCGAAGCCGATGAGTACCCCGCATATTAAAGAGCAAGGCGAGCCAATCCATTGCTTAATTAAGATGGAGATCGGCGCTGGTCTCCGCCGCCCGCGAGAGCTCCTTAAACAGGAAGCTCGGGATCTAATCGTTTTTAGTGTCAGTCCGGGACCTCACCGCAGGATCAGCCATTCCAACATCTGCGAGGTGGATGAAAAACGGCTATGCGAGCTAGGTCCTGCCAGAGATTTCAATCGGGTCGGAAGCGTCGAGATTTACTTTTTTTCTCCTGAAAATCGCTCTGTATAATCGCTAGTGGCTCTTTTGCGGCCCTCGTCTTATCCTCGACCATTCCACGCCCTGAGCGCCTTCGGATGGCTCCCCCGCTTCGGTCCGCTTGCTCCGCGCTTCGGGCAGATGCCTTGGGATCGTTTCCTGCCGACTGCAGCTCAACCTCCGTCTCTCAAGGCTTGCGGACAAAAACCCTTTAGCGTCTAACATGGGGCATCCCCCTATGGCTATAATTTTCATCGCAGTCGTCTTGGCCGTGATAACCGGCCTAAACTATTTCGGAAAACCAATGTCTCGAACGATGTGGCTGGTGCTCTTCATCCTATCGTCGATCGCTCTGGTCCTGATACTGTTGGCCTATTTACATTTCTGACGCTTAGCGACTTCCAGAGCTTCGCCAAATGATTTGCCCATCGGACCGTCTTCGCCGGCCAATGAAGCCGAAGTGCGTCGGTTGCCTCACGCCAACGCGGGCAGCGATCTTGTTCCGCAATTCGTAACTTCTGGCGACGTATTCTTGGAATTCAAGGCGTTCGTCACGCTGACCGCGCGGTGATGAGTTTAAGTTGCGCATAAGTCAAAGAAAGATCTCGGCAAGAGTCTCGTTCGTCTTCCCTGCATTCTCCCATACTGTTCTCGACAAGTTACAGTAGCGTTTGTGTATACCCCGAGGTGCTTCTGGAGCGGGAGCGCCCGGTGCCACCCTATGCGTCCGCGCACGCAATTTGCTCCGAATTAGATCCTGTGAATTTCTGGTTCAAGTGGAGGCACCGAGATGGATCAACAATAGAATTTAATGCGAACGGTTGGAGCTGAGATGATCCTGAGAAAGCGATTGGCTGTCAAAAATGAATCAGCTTCACGGTGCTAATCCGGACATTCCTACGCTCATATGCGACTGGCTAAAACAAGAGTACGAATTCATCGGCGTCAGGACTCCGGGCATTTAGAACTCGGATCCGGCAGTCGCTCCCGAAACGAGTTCTCCGCCTCAAGCTTAGGAAGGCATCTACCGGCGCCGATTCCGCACCGCTCGTTTCTTCTGCCCAACCGGCGAGTTAGTCCCCTGATGACCGCGCTGGCCAGAGGGTGCGATAGCTGTTTGTACGGTCTCTCGGATTGAAGTGTCGCCCAAGGTTGACGCGAGTTCCTTAATCAATTGGAGCGTGACCTGCTCTCGGATGGTCCGAGCGCTTGCATCGGCCGAAGGAGGATCGCCACCATGAATGAGCAGCCATAGCGTGATCTGGTCGAGCACTCGATATTTGTTCACGACAAAGTCCGTGTACGGATAACTGGTCGGTACGACACACGCCTGATCCTCGTCGGACCAATATGACTGGACTACCACGCCGTTGACCACTCCCGTCGTGTTGCAAATGTCGCCGATTTCGCACCAGCCGCTTTGACTGCAAGTGCCGGGAACGCCCGTGACAGCCGTCCCTTCCGGGTCGGTCACCGACTCGACGAGTTCATGCGAAAAGATGGTCGTCACCGACGACAGCGTGCCGTTGTTGGTTACCCACGCGATGTGGGCTTGGTTCGAATTGCCTGAGACCGAGCTGGCGAAGTGCTCGCCCGCAAACGTTACGTTGGATACATTTTTCGGCATGATGACGACGTAAAGAGCGCTGGGCTCGTCATCTGGACTTGGGAGTGTCCGGGTGGCTATTAGGTTCCTGACAAGCGTAGCCACATTGCTGTCCTGAAACGGATTTGGGGGGTCCGCAGGGGACTGCGAGGCAGAGGGACCGACTGATGAGCTCACGATCGTCGTGCCCGCCAGCTTGCCGCGCCGGCTCGGATGTCCGTAGTGAAGCCTGAGGTCGTATTGATCTACTTTCGACAGATAAGGACTGTAGAGAATGGTGGAGACGGCGTTAATGATGTCGGCGCTGTAGGGCACAGGCCGCGGAGTGGCAAGCCAACTAGTACCCCAAAAGATGAGATAAACTTTGACTGCAGGAATGACGGGGCCCGGGTTTGGGCCCTCGGGAAATTTGTCGAGGTGGAAGAGGTGCGGGACCCTGTCGATCACGCTGGCAACATCGAGCCAGCTCAGAACGCCGCCATCGACATTCACGGTCGCTATGCTGGCCGACGGATCGTGGGCAAAAACACCACCCTTGAGCGACGGGATTGCTTTCGGACGTGGTTTAGGCATAAAGACACCTCAATAACGAGCTAAGCGATCTGGAGGTTTTCGTAATGAGGGCAGGTCAGGGATATCCCGGCAGCGATTGAAAACGCGGTCATAATGCTCGCCGTCTCTGCGTCGAAAATAGAACGCGCATCCGCGTGAAGGATTAGTCATCAAAACGACGGTTATTGTCCGAAGCATAGTTTTAGTTTTTTGGGTGCTTACGGTTCTCGGCTGCATCGATAAGGTTCTCCAATACCTTTCTCGAAGTGTTGCTGCCCGCTGTTGCGTATGGCAATATTTCGTCATCAAGTACGTGGATTGATCACCCGGGTGGAGCGCTGGAGATCTGAATCACAAGAAAGGGGGTTGTAAATCTCCAGGATCAAGAAGACTGCAGTGAAGCGCAGCGCCGAGACCGTCGATCAGTTCAGCCCGTGTGCGCTCTTTCCGGCAGGTAGAAAAACAAGATGCCGAGAATCAGATAGACGGACAAAAGCTGCACGCCCTCGAGCCAATTCGTTTCGCCGTCGCCGCTGATTTGGAAGATCAAATGCACGGCGACGATCACCGCCACGACCTCGGGCAATGTAAACTCCAGGTCCATCGGACGGCCGAAAAGATACGAGAAAAAGACGAGCACCGGCGCGACGAAGAGCGCGATCTGCAAGCTCGATCCCACGGCAATTCCGAGGCTGAGACCCATTTTATTTTTCATCGCCATCATCACCGCTGTGGAGTGCTCGGCGGCGTTGCCGATCACCGCGATCACGATGACACCGACGAAAACTTCGGTAAGTCCCAGCGCCGATCGGGCGGCTTCCACCGCGCCGATCAAAAACTCGGACATCAGCGCGACCAGGGACGTAGCGACGATCAGTACAAGAAGCGATTTGGGAACAGACCAACCGCTGGCTTCTTTACGATCTTCGCCGCCGTCCTGCGAGTCACTGGCGTAGAGTTGCTTGTGAGTGATCAACTCGAAGCCGAGCACGCAGGCGTAAGTCACGAAAAGAACGACCGCGATGGCGAGTGACAGCTTTTGCTCCGTCGCCTGGTTCCAACCGCCGGAGCGTCCGGTGGTGGCTACATGGAAGACGGTGGGAACGGCCAGCGCAACAGCTGCGAGCGTCAGCGTTGTCGCCGAGGCGCGCGCGGCGGTTTTGTTGAAGCGCTGCTCCCTAAATTTCACGCCGCCGCCGACAATCGAAACTCCCATGACAAGCAGGACATTGCCGATGATCGAGCCTATGATTGATGCCTTCACCACGCCCGTCAGCCCTTTCGAGAGCGCCGTCAGCGCGATGATCAACTCCGCGGCGTTGCCGAAAGTCGCATTCAACAATCCGCCGATTCCGTGGCCCAGATGTTCGGCGAGTTCCTCGGTTGCGCGGCCCATCCAGCCTGCCAGAGGAACGACTGCAAAGCAGGAGCAGATGAACAAGGCGGTCTCATTCCCCAGCTGTGGCCAGACGCGTAGCACGACGGCTACAGGAAGAAAAACCAGCAGCCAGTTGAGCGAGGGTTTTAGCAACGACTTTAATGTTGGTATATCGAAAATTTGCACCAGAACGCTTGCTAAGGAGTGAAGCCGAGGCCTGCCGCGCCCGTTCGCTCACGTACTTCGACACTTCAAGAGCATCGCGAAGTCGCTGCAATATCCGCATTACTCACTGGAGCGCATCTTCAAACTCCTTCTCTAGAATGTGACTAACGCCGTCGCCGTAATCCATAAACTCGCCGTAGAGCGTCGAACGCGTGTAGGGGTCATTCTCGCCGTAGTCCTTGGGTTTCTTTGTTTACTCAGATCGTTCGGGTGTAGGCCGCTTCGCGGACGGGTGCCGTAAACGGGTCTGCGATCTCAAAGAGTAACGAGACCTGTGCCCACGGACCGGGCTGCGCTTTGTGACGAAATAGCATCTCCGAGTTGTTCTGAATCAACTTCTGTTAGAGACTAGGAAAGAGATTTTCCGTGAAAGGATATGCTCCATTTGCGTTGCTGGTGACGATGTTACTCAGCTCGTGCGAGGTTCTACTGCCTCCTGGATCCAAAGGGTACGGTCCGGATGATTATGCGCTAGGTGAGGCTCGACCTTATCCGCAAGAAGTGAAATTGGCTAAACTGCGCTTACGGAACTTCCTCCGTCGGGCTAATCCTCAGCAGAGGCTTGCGCTTAGCCAGAATCCTTATGTGGCCATTCAGGCTAACGAGATCGAGGCCGGAGAAGACTGGCAACTTCTGAGAGAGCTTTCCACTGGGCAGGTTCGAGCTACGGACTTGTATGCCAGTGATTTTCGAAATCGGTCTGCGTTTGGGGTGAAATTTCTGTTGCTCTTCAATAGCCGCACGGGACAACTGCTCAGGCCGATTGGGGTACTGGCTGCCGATACACCGCTGCGAGGGAGGGTCGGCGAGTTCGCTCGTGTCAGGGCAATCTACGGCGGAACCGGTTGGTGGTGAGGGAAAGGTTGACGATTCAGCGGAACAAAGTAATTGCGGGAAAATCGAGCCGTGCGGGCAGTTGAGATGCGTCAATCGGATATCACTGTCCATTCATACCTGGCCTGTATCCTTGGGAGCGAGCGTCTGCCTCGCTCATGAACTTTTCGAATGTTGGAGACTATTTACCGGCTGTCGCCCAACCCTCCGAGAGGAGTAGGTGGAGCGGGCTCAGCGGACCAAGCTCGATGAAATCGAACACCATGAGCTTCGCGTCATCCAAAGGAAGTTTCCCCAGCAGGGCCCGCGCCTCTTCGACCGAGGTAACGTTCATGAGGAAGACGGGGCCTTTTCCATCCTGGCGAGACCACCATTGGTCGATCTTGCCAGCCAAAAACAGCCGAACCGTATCCGGCACTTCTGGGTAAGATCGCCTTTCTTTGCGCTGGCGTCAGAGGTGCCACCAGTCGTCCTATAGCCAAGATTTTCGTGGTCGGAACGGCGGGGAATGCGCCCTTAGGCTTTTCATTGGTGTCCGTTATCTTCTCTTGAGGTTTATCCATATCGAACTCCTATCTTTGGTAAGGTGCTCTTGATTGTGATACTTCTGAGCTAAACTGAACACTGCCTTGTTCTTGATGATGTAATCCACCATTTCGAGTGGCATTTGACCCGTGAGCCTTTCCACCAAAGTCGTTTGTTCCGGAAAAAACTCAGTCTCGGCAATCCTGTGCCACGGCTGAGACGTGCTGGCTAAAGTGAGGGGTGTATCCCATGTTTTTCAGGATTCCTTTAAACGCTTTGATTTCCATCCGGCTTAGCGCGCACGGTATTATTGCCGTCCGGCATGCACCCCTCCGTCGACTCGGATGTTTTCACCTGTCACGAACGTGGCGTTTTGGAGATAGAGCACCGCATCGACAATATCCGAGATTTCACCCATCCGTGCGAGAGGATGAAATTTTGCCAGCGCCTCGTGATTATCGTTAGCGTGCATCGGCGTATTGATGTTTCCGGGCGAAACGGTATTGAAACGAATGTTGCTCGCGGCGTATTCCAACGCCAGAGCCTTGCTGACCGCTGGCATGGGTGACTTCGACAGAACGGCCAGAAGGGCCGGTGCGCTGCCGCTCGGCTGGTCTGCCAACACTGCCGAGATGTTCACGACGTGCCCCGAACTTTGTTTCTTCATCTGCGGAACTACCTGCTGTGTCATATAGAAGAAGCTGGCAACGTTTGTGTTCATCACCAAATTGTAGTCGTTTTCGGAATAGTCGGTGAACGCCTTCGGGATGAAAATACCGGCGTTGTTCACCAGGAGATCAATGCGGCCGAAGTCCTTCACGGCCGCATCCGCTACCTTGACCGCGGTTTCCTTCTTGCTGACGTCTCCGTCGACGAGCACGAGATCGGCTGAAGACGTGAGTTCCTTTGACTTGGTTATTGTCCGCGAAGTTCCGACCACGCGGTAGCCTCGGTCGAGAAGTGCTTGCACGATGCCCAAGCCGATTCCGCTGGAGGCGCCCGTCACGATTGCGACAGGCTTTTCGTTACTGCTCACATAGTTCCATTTTGATTTCGAATTCGATAAGAAGCTTTTTGAAATTACTCTTCGACTCGCTCCGGAGCGTTAGCTTCAAACGCCGCGTCTACCGGAGTCGGGTTAATGTGATCAAGGTAGCGCCGGTAATCAGGACAACGGGTGGCTTCGTGGGGGGTATTCGTAAGTTTAATGCCTAGGCTCGCCCCGCTTCATTGGCTTCTGCTATACTGTTATCGACGACTTACTGTCGCCTTTGGGTATCACGAAGCGGACGCTTTGGGCTTGCTAGCCGACGCGTCCGAAAAGACGGGATTGGCCAAGGCTTGTTTTGAGTTTCACGAGCTTAGCCGGGAGGAGTTTTTGAGAAACTCTCGCGACGCGAACTCCAAAACATTCCCGAAGGTGCTCCTTCGTCGGTCAGTGTAACCGATCGGCGGTTCCCAAAAGCGGACCGTGGGCGGTCCTTTCGTCAAACGTCAAACCTTAGAGGCACGCGTTACCCAAGCACACCTAGCAATTGTGTTTCACGGTATTGAGTTTTGCGCGAGCGCATTTAAAGGCTACGCTTCAGTGCGGATGACGCTGAAAAACCGAGGCTCAGAATCACGGACTGGATATGCCCGAGGCAGGAACTGAACCGCTCGCAGAGCGTGCAGAACGGGCGCTCCTTCCGCAAACCACCGTGTGGCTGATGGCAATCACGGTCGGCGTGATCGTCGCCAACATCTATTATGTCCAACCGTTGCTGGCGGACATTGCAAACACCTTTGGTTTGTCAGTCACGCGGGCCGGCACCATTGCTATGCTCAGCCAAGCCGGCACGGCGCTTGGCATGTTTTTATTCGTGCCTCTGGGGGATAAATACGAGCGCCGCTCGCTGATTCTTCTTCTGGTGATCGGCGGGTTCGTGTCGCTGTTGCTCTTGGCGATCGCACCGAACACCCTCTGGCTCGGCTGCGCCGCCTTTGCCGTTGGCGTTTTTGCCGCCAACGTGCATGTCGTCGTTCCGTTCGCCGCACATCTCGCCGCTCCGCAACAACGTGGCCATGTTGTGGGTACCGTCGTGGCCGGAATTCTTTTCGGCGTTTTACTCGCACGCACATTTAGTGGATCCATCGGAGCGTTGCTTGGATGGCGCGCTGTGTATGGCATCGCAGCGGGCGCCATGCTGGTCCTCGCCGTCGTTGTCCGCACAAAGCTCCCCGTTAGCCGCCCCGAAGTGGTTCTCTCCTGGCCGGAACTTATGCGCTCGACGCTCCAGCTCGTCCGCCAGCACGCCGTTCTCCGCGAATCTGCGTTACTGGGCGCGATGTTCTTCGCCGCCTTCTCCGCCTTCTGGACCACGCTGGTCTTTTTTCTTGGCGGAACGTCTTACCACTACGCCAGCGCCAGCGCCGTTACTGGTTTCTTCGGTCTGGTCGGCGCCGTCGGCGCTGCCGGAGCGCCGACAGTCGGTCACCTTGCCGATAAACACGGACCACGTTTCACCATCCGGGTCGCGCTCTGGCTATCCCTGTTCTCATTCCTTTTTCTGGGCTTTGCCGGCAAGAACCTCGCCGGCCTGATTGTCGGAGTCATCCTGATGGATTTGGGCGTGCAGAGCGGTCACGTTTCCAATCAGGCCCGCATCTACAGCATCGACCCGAACGCCCGGAGTCGGCTCAACATGGTTTACATGTTCTGCTACTTCATCGGCGGCGCGCTTGGCTCCTATCTAGGCGCATGGTGCTGGCACGTTGCGGGCTGGTGGGGCGTTTGTGGCTTCGGGACAACGGCCCTCTTCCTCGCTATCGCCGCCGAATTCATCTACGGAAGGGACCACAGGAAACGGAAAATATAGTACGGCTCTGTTGTAGACATTCGAGCGCACGTATTACCACACGAACGGAATCACCGCCTTCGTCCGTTTCTTGTAATCGGGATATTCGTTCGGAAATTGTTGCTCCATGAGCTTGTCTTCTGAGCCTACGCGCCAGAGAAAAATGGCGCCTAGGAAGAGGAGAAGAAAGACAAAAGCGCCGCCGGCAACAATCGCCGAACCGAGGCACGCGATAAAGCCTCCAGTATACATCGGATGCCGTATGTGGCGGTACGGACCCGACGTTACCAGTTCATGCCCTTCCTTGACGGAGACGGTCTGGCTCCAGTTCCTGCCTAGTCGCTGTCGCGCCCAGACGACGAAGGTTATGCCCGCGACGTTCAGAATGAGTCCGATGCTGCTTAGAATAGGGTTGAAGGGTGCGAAGTTGACGAAGTGGAATATCGGGAGATACGGAAGCAAGAACGCCGCGATAATGGCGAACAGAAGGCCAAAACTCTGCAACAAGTGCCCTTGAGTGTCCGGTTTTGCGCCTCGCGCGGAGACGATCAAATATGCGATGAGAATGAGCCAGAAAGCGTAGATGAGCCAGATAAAGATTGTAGCGCTCATTCTTCTTCCTTCCCCGATTCACGCCATCATCAACTTTCGGCCATAACTCCAGCTGGGCAACCACACGGCTGACATCATCGCAGGATTTCGACGGTTAGTTTCGGGCTAACCAAGCGCTTTACATATTACACCCCGCGTCCAGACGCGAAATGCGCGGTTTTGAGAATTCCGTCCCGGGAAGCACCGCTGATGTACTGCTAGTCTTTTCTGCCGGAACTTCCTAAAATAGGTTAATCTGTTCGGCCCCTGCACGACGCTTCGATTCCCAACGCTGCCGCAGCGCGGAAAGCCGTCTACATTCTGCGCGTAAATCGCCCAATTCTTGTCGAATCGATTCTTCTTGTGCGGCCAAGTCCTTCTCTACTCGCAGGTGTCGCGACCGAAGCTGCTTATCCTTCAATCTGGAGAAATTCCATGCCGGTTCGCGCTTCAGCGAGTTTCGCAGGACGCACAAAGCTTCCATTTGAGCTTGCGTCTCGATGAAGCTCGAAATCATCTCCCCACACGAAAGCCCTGAGACATTTTCCTCTGGGTTAGCGATGTGCGCCCATAGCTGCTTCAAGGTGAGAACGTCGCCCTCCGCATACGCTTCCTGGGCGCGATACCAGATCTGAGCGTCGGGATCGGTCATTGCTCCACCGCGATCCGGATGCAAACGCAATGCTATTTGGCGGTAAATGGACTGGCACTCGCGGCGGTCTGGAGTCCTCTCTTGTTTCCCTCCGAACTCCTTGTCCAACACTGCGTCTACCTCGTTGTCCACCGAATCGGGATCGATACCCATATCTTCCGCCAGACTTTTCATCGCCGTTCTCAAAATCTCCCGCTCTTCATCTCGTCCACCGGTCCATTCCGGCATTTTCGACGGCGGAAAATCGGGCATGGGATCTTCCCCGGACTCAACTCGAACCGCCCTGCGGTAAGCCTGACCTGGAGTCTTGACTCCATGTTCTTGGAATAAGCGCATCAAATTCAAACGGCTAATCAATCGTGCGCCTTCCTCGTGCAGTTCACGCATCCGGCTGAGTGGCACCGGAAATGTGGCGTGCAGCCAGCTTTTGAACGAATTGGTGTCAATGCTTTTGAAGCGTTCAAGTTCGGATTCAAGCTTGCGAAGATCCGCGCGCGCTCGATCCAATTTTTGGCGGTATTGCCGGCGTATCGGTTCGCTATCGATCACTATTAATGAACGAGACTTAACTTTCGGCTTTGGCCGGCTTTTTCTCTGCCCTTTCAACGTAAGCTGCTCGAGATGTTCGGCCGCTGCCTGTATGGGAAACTGCTTTGGATTGAATCCTTGAAAGTCGCGCATCAGCTCGCGATCGCTCTTCCAGATTGGGTGCGAACGATCTTTCAGCGCGCGCTTGAACTCCTCATAAGCGTACGCACCACCAATACCTTCCGGCGGACATGCACCGGTACCATCCAACAGAATCGGAAAGCGTTTCGGCTCAACGAAATCGACTAAGAGCAGTTCATGCGTCCACTGTGCATCGAAATCGTACACATAAGTTGCGGTGGCGCCGACCATGTTAAACAGATCGGCTACTGTAGCCTTGCGCTCGTCCTCCGGTCCTGGCGGAACAAATTGCCGCAGATCGCCAAAGTCGTCGTACGGGCCCCGCCAGAGATGCAGGTCTGTATCTTCCCATCCCATGACTGCTTGGACTACCTGATGAAATCGATGCAATCCCAATTCGCCCGACACCTGCACCTGGCGACTCACTCGCGGCTTTACCCCAATCAGCCTGATCGCAATAACGAAATCCTCGAGCATCACCTACCAAGCCACAAAACGGGGAGGACGAAAGCTCCGTTTTTACGGTAGGGAGATCCCTGCTCGTCCATTTTGGCCGATTTGGAATCCGCGGTGAGGTTCGACTCCTGAAGTTACGCGCTGGGGCACTAGCTGGCCCTCGACTATGCGCCCTTTGGTTGACGCAGCCGTCTGAACACCAGATCATAAAGTGCTTAGAACGGTTGCGTTCGTTGCCATGCAAGATCTGATAGAACGGTTCACGACTTGGGTCCTAGACCGGCCTGATATTCGATCCGCCCTTATTGTTGGATCGCGGGCTCGCGCCGATAGACCGGCCGATAGTCTCTCTGATCTTGATTTGGCAGTCATAGTAACGGACCCGTCGATCTATCTCTCCGATACGACTTGGCTGCGCAGGTTCGGAGAGCCTTTCCCGACCTTTGTCGAGTCGACCGCCGATGGAAATTTCCGCGAACGAAGAGTCTTATTCAGAGACGGACGAGACGTTGATTTCTCGCTGCTGCCGGCCGCTGTCGTCCAGCAAATGCTTGTACAGAGAGTTCCGGCGGAGATCGCTGATGTTCTCCGTAGAGGGTTCAGAATTCTCGTAGACAAAGATGGCTTGGCCGAGCAGCTAACGGACGCAGCGTGTTGGCCTGATAGCCCGGAAACACTTCCAACAGAATTATCCTGGATAGAAACAAGTCACGATTTCTTCTATCACGTTGTTTTGGCAGCGAAAAAAGCGAAGCGAGGTGAGCTCTGGGTAGCTAAGTCAACTTGCGACGGATATCTGAAAAACCTGATTCTTCGTTTGATCGAATGGCACGCGAAATCGAAAAGCGATCGTGATACATGGCATAAAGGCCGATTTCTAGAACAGTGGGCCACGCCCGAGGTACTTCAGGACTTGCCTAGCACTTTTGCTGGTTACACGCGGGCCGACGTTCAGCGGGCTTTACTGGCTAACCTTCGCTTTTACGAGCGATTTGGACGAGAGGTCGCATGCGCCTTACAGTACCGCTTTCCCGACGAAGCATACTACTTCGCTACAGGTCAGGTGAGGCAGTTGATCGGACAAGATCTTGGAGTGACCCAATGACCCAAACCGGCGAGATCGCTAAAGGCGTTTATCGCATCTGTTCTGTGTACTTCAAAGCCAGCGCCAACGGAACCGGTCGCGATCGCGTTCGACCAGTCCGGCCGAGCTTCCGGGGAAGTGCGAGCTGAAAAATATGGCGCGCCGTTCAGCCGCGCGCTCGAGTGCCCAAAGGCGCGAGAGGCGCCCACGTTCAGGGGAAGCGCTGAAAACAGAACTCCAGTCCGGACAATACACTTGTACCGGAAGATGCATGACATCGCCGCCGAACAGAGCCTCTTCGCCGGCGGATCTTGCGCTGATGGACATGTGACCGACACTGTGTCCCGGTGTGGGATTAAAGAACAGACCATTGATGAACTCGCCGCCATCTGCTTCGACCATCTCTGCCTGCCCGGCTTCGATAACCGGCAAAACACTGTCTTCATAAAGAGCGAAATTGGGTCGGTCACGGCCTCCCGGACCAGAGAAATATTCGTCCTCAACCTTCGCAAAAACGTATTTTGCATTTGGGAAAGTAGGAACCCAGCGACCATTCAAGAACCGGGTGTTCCAGCCGACATGATCGGTATGCAAATGAGTCAGTAAGACATAGTCTACCGCTTCAGGCACAACCCCGACAGCCGCGAGCCGTTCGAGATAGGGCTCCTTGAGGTGATCGAAAGCGGGAAGTTTGCGCTTCTTGTCGTTGCCAATCCCGGTGTCGACTAACAGCGTATGCGCCCGGGTCTTTAGCACCCAGGTGTGTGCGCTCAGAACTACGTGTTTGTGCGTGTTATCCCAACAACTTGGTGCCATCCATTCCTGATGGTCCTGCACGGCGGCTGGATCCCATTCTGGGAAAAGAAATTCGGGAGTGAAGTCAAGGATCTCCTTCTCCAGAACCCGGGTTATGGTGACGTCACCTACCGCATAGGTTACGGGACTTTCGACCATCAATCGATCAGTACTCGCGAACGGTAGGAAGATCAATCGCGATTGGCTCGTCGCAAATCGCGCTTTCAAAATGCTGGCGGTCTCATACCGACCGAATCTCGCTACCGCAACAACAACACGATTACGACACCCCAGATAGTGAGAAGCGTATTGGCGACTGCGAAACAAACCGTGAAGCCGAGCGCCGGTACCCGGCTCTGGGCGGCGTCCTGAATTACCGATAATGCAGCGGTCGAAGCACGCGCTCCTGCACAGGCACCGAGCAAAACGCCTGGATGCATCTGAAAAAGATATTTGCCCATCAGCAACGCAATCAACATCGGTACAATCGTCACGATAACGCCCGCAATGAATAGGGTAAGGCCAGCCTGGTGGAGTCCTTGGACGAATTGCGGGCCAGCCTGTATACCTACCACGGCGGCAAACATGTTCAGGCCCACATTATTGAAAACCCAGAGACCCGCTTCCGGAATACTTCCAAAGTTCGGATGCACTGACCGCAACCACCCGAAGACTAAGCCCGCTAAAAGTGTTCCGCCGCTAGCGCTAAGGCTGATCGGTATCTGGCCAACGCGAATGCTAAGTAAGCCAACCAATGCACCGAGGAAAATGCCCATACCCACCAGCGTGACGTTGCTCACATTACTTGGGCGAATTGGATAACCGATAAATTTCGCAACCCGTTCCACGTCGCGCAGTGAACCGCTTATACGCAGTATATCACCCTTGGCGATCCTGGTTCCAGCGTTGAACGGCAGTTCATGCCCTCCGCGCAGCAACTCTCGGACAAACACGCCGCGTGAACGCTGATCGCGCCCCATTTCGGCAAATTCGCCCAAAGTGTTTCCGACCACCTCTTTCCGAGTCACCATCACTTCCAGCGTTTCGCTGGGATAGTCGAGCAATTCCGGATCAGAGACTTCGACACCAAATTGATTTGCATCGGCAATCAGAGTCTCGGTGCGCGAGGCGATCGCCAGAATATCGCCTAATTGGATTTCAGTTTTCGGAGCGCTCTCGATGATTTTGTTGTTTTGCCGTAATCGTTCCACGAAGAGTCGCTGGTTTGGAAACCGCGACTCGAACTCCGCAATCGTGATTCCGCAATAAGATGGATCAGTGACCCGATATGCACGCACACCAATCATCTGATAGGCTGAATGCACGGAAGGATCGGGCTCGTTTCCACCCATTTCCGCCTCTAATGCTTTGCATTCGGCGGCCAGATTTACTCCAAGGATTCTTGGTCCAAGCAATGCCAGGAACGCCGAAACACCGGCGGTGCCAAAGATGTATGTGATCGCGAACGCAATCGACATAGCGTTGATCTGTTGCTGCTGAGCACTTGGTGACTCGCCCAACTGACGGATTGCGTCGGTTGCGACGCCCAGCACCGAGGAAACCGTGCAAGCACCGCCGAATACCCCAGCGCCGTAGCCGACTCCCAAGCCCAAAAGGCGAGCGGTATAAAAAGCCGTTATCAGGCACGCGAGGCAGACGAGCACCGCAAACAACGCCTGCCAAAGTCCGTCGCTCTTCAGACCATGGAAAAATTGCGGTCCCACTCCGTACCCGACCGCAAAAAGAAAGAATAGAAAAAAGACCGACTTAATTGCCGGCGAGATTGGTATGCCAAGCTGCCCGATTGCTAAGCCGGTCAACAACACACCTGTCACCGAGCCGATGCTAAACCCGCCGACCTTCAATTGGCCGATGTAAAAGCCGATTGCTAAAGTCAAAAAGATCGCGAGTTCCGGATTCTTTCGCAGAATATCGTAAAATGGTTCCATGTGGGGGCGAGCCTCCCTTGATCGCAGAGGAACGCGACGAGCGCAACTGCACGAGGAAACAGGATATCGGAAACGGTAGCGATCCCAGGTGGCTCCATGCGCACAGACGAAGGCTCGCGAGTGCAATTGCACTTAATCGCTAAGAGATGAGAAATCGATTCCCGCGAGAACCCGAACCGCCAACTTGTAACCTCCTATGCGTAACCTGTAACCTTGCCCGCATGCTCCGCTTGGTTTTGCTCATTTGCTCCGTCCTTCTCATATTGACGTTTCCTGCTCGCGCATCCGATGCGGACCGTCGCCTCTGCTTTAGCCGCGACGAAGCCGTCTGGGTTTCGGACCTGGACGGCACCGGTGCTCGTCAAATCACAAAGGGAGCCGATCCAGCGATTTCTCCTGATGGTCACCACATTGCCTACACCGAATTAGGCAAAGGAACCGTTCGGCATATCGGCGTAATCGATCTCGGTTCCGGAGCCAAAAGCATCTTTCGCAACCTGCCCAGTGACAACGCCTATGGAGCGGTTTGGTCGCCCGAAGGCAAGCAGCTCGTTTTCAAGATATTCGTGAGCGATCATTGGCGCCTGGGTTTGATCCAGGCTGACGGTACCGGGTTCCAATTTATCGGCAAGCTTTCACCGACCGATCAGGACTACGAATCGCCCGCCTGGGCCGTCGATGGCAAAACCCTTTATACCCAGGACCTGACCAACATCTATCGGATCGACCTGAGCGGAAAGGTGTTAATCCAATGGAAGATTTCCGAGTCGCTATTCAACGCGGATATGAACAGCAATAATCGGATCGAACCGGCGGCCGACGACCAACATCTTCTGCTCGACGCCGACCTCGACAAGGACGGCCCGATCAAAAATTGGGAAGGACCGCCGCCGGCCGTCTTCCTGCTCGATATCGCTACCGGTAAAGCCAAACGGATCTCGCCGGTTACTCCGTACGCCTGGGAGCCATGTTGGTTGAGCGAGCAGGAATACCTTTTCACCGGTACACGCGACCGGAAGCACTTCGAGATTTATAAAGCCTCGCTCACCGGAGGTACTCCTCAGTTGCTGATCAAGAATGGTTCCGGCGGAACCGTTTCCAAGTAGTTACCGGTTGAAAGCGCCGACAGCGCCGGTAATGCCGGGAACACCAAACGCCGGGGGCCATCTATCATTTGCTATCTGCTATTGCTATTTGCCACTTGTTCCCGCTCAATATCCCGCATGGACTTCATTGTTGTCGGAGTTGGATTTTGGGGAAAAGAATGGGCTGAACTCCTGAAAGCGCATCCCCTCGCCTCCGTCGTTGCGACCGTCGACGTCAAGGAAACAGCTGCCGTCTGGTCACAGGAAACGCTCGGGATTCCTTGTTTTCCGAGCCTGAGCGAGGCGATTGAAAAAGTGCCGGCCGATGCCGTGTTAGTTGTCACTAACCCGGGCCAGCACCAACCGGTTATTCTCGAGGCGCTTGATCATGGGAAACATGTTCTGGTTGAAAAACCGATGGTGACATCGATCGAAGAAGCGGACGAGATCGCTGCTGCGGCTGCTCATTCCACCGGGAAGGTCATGGCCGCGCAAGGCTACCGATTCCTGCATTCCGCTGGATTCATCCGGGAACGGTTGGCTCGTGGTGATATTGGTGAGTTGCAGGGAGTTAAGATCCGGTTCCGGCGACATCTGCCCGACGTCATCGGCAACCCGGAGCACCCCATCTATGCGCTGCCACATTCGATCCTGCTCGATATGTCCGTACATCATTTTGATCTTCTCCGGTATACGACTCAGCGAGAGGTTATCAGTGTGGTGGCAATGGAGCACGACACTCCCGATAATGCCTTTAAACATCCCTCCAATGCGATCTGCCTCCTGCGGTTGCAGCAAAACATCCCAGTCGTTTGGGATGGGGACTGGTGTGCCCGTGGAGGGCCGGTGACTTCGTGGGAGGGAGAGTGGCAATTTATCGGCAATAAGGCGCGGCTGTTCTGGGACGGGAACATTGATGGGAAAAACCAGACTTCAGTCCGCTTGGAAGTGCCGGGGGAGGAACCGCGAGAGCTTCTGAGCCACGAGCCGGTTTGGGAGCGTCGCCTTCCAGTTCTGGAGCACTTTATCGCGAGTATCGAGCAGGGTGAACAGCCGGAGCCGAGTATTTTTGATAATCGCAAAACACTCGCGGTCGTGTTCGGGAGCTTGGAATCGGTCCTGAAGAAAGCGGAGGTTCGAGTCGCCCAAAAAGGGTAGATACACGTCAGGTCGATTACCATCTCCCGGTAACTATTTACTATTTGCTATTTTCCATCTCCTATTTGCTATTGCCTACCATGAATCCAATCCGAGCACTTGCCGCTAAAGATGCGCAATCGAAGCTCGAACCTTTCGAGTACACACTTGGTCCGCTGCAAGATGATCAGGTCGATATCGAAGTGCAATATTGCGGTATCTGTCATTCCGATTTGAGCATGCTCAAGAACGACTGGGGCATCACCTCCTATCCGTTTGTGCCCGGGCACGAGGTGGTGGGAAAGATCGCTGCTAAAGGGATTCACGTCCCCCTACTGGAAATCGGCCAGACGGTTGGACTTGGCTGGTATTCCGCAAGCTGCCTAGCCTGCCACAATTGTCTTTCGGGCGATCACAATCTTTGCCCAACCGGGGAAGGGACGATTGTGAAACGTCATGGCGCATTTGCGACCCAGGTACGCTGCCAATGGATTTGGGCGACTCCTCTCCCAGAGTCCCTGGATCCCGTCTCGGCGGGCCCACTTTTCTGCGGCGGGATCACCGTGTTTAACCCGATGGTGCAGCACGAACTGAGGCCCACCGCACGTGCAGGGGTGGTCGGGATTGGCGGACTCGGACATCTTGCGCTGCAGTTTTTGCGCAAATGGGGTTGCGAAGTAATAGCGTTCAGTTCGAATCCAAATAAGCGAGACGAGGCTCTCAATCTTGGAGCACACCAAGTGGTCGATTCTCGGACCTCTACCGATCATCTGCGGGGTGCGCTCGACTTGATTCTGGTCACCGCCAACGCTCCTTTAGACTGGGAAGCTTATCTTGCGCTGCTCGCACCGAAAGGCACGCTGCATTTCGTCGGCGCCGTACCTCAACCTATTTCGATCGCTGTACCCTCGCTCATTGCTGGTCAAAAATCGGTCGCTGGTTCGCCACTGGGTAGCCCGGCGACAACTCGCTCCATGATCGAATTCTGCACCCGCCATCAGATCGCGCCGATGATCGAGCGGTTTCCCATGTCGAAAGCAAACGAGGCGTTAGAGCATTTGCAAGCAGGCAAAGCGCGCTACCGCATCGTGCTGGAGAATGATTTGTGATAGCTAGGGCTCGCTGCGCTCACCCTGCGCGCCTTCCGACTTCGCCAACCCGTTAGCCATGGTTCGAACATCGGAGAGGCTTCGTCGGACAGGTCGGCGTCCAAGGACGAGCACGAGTGTGCCTCTAACCTGTAACTTGCTAGCCTTTATGCGGCCATCCGATGTCGTACCGCAAAGCCAAATATTCCGCAATCGCTTCTTCGCCAGCAAAGAATGATCGACCGCTAGCGTTTCCTGGTTTCAGTTGTTTCGGTATCGTCGCAGCGTCGCCTACCACCAAAACGGGCGCGCTTTGATTTTCCGTGCCGATCAGATCCACAATCGGTTGGCGAGGCCGCGCGAATTTTAGGTAAGTGATATCCATCTCCAGTCGGAGACGAGGATAAAAGGCAAGAACTCCCTCCACCTGGGCAGAGTGTGGACAGTAGTAACGTTTGCCGTCACCAACCTCGAAGCCTGGCTTCAGTAAAAATAAATGGTCGCGCATATTTCGATAACGATGTTGTTAATTGGGGATACAAAACTTTGCCCTTGGGAGATCCGACGATCGCCCTCTCCTCCCTTGTATTCAGAGCACGTTGCCGCGAAGCACTACTATTCCTCTTCCTTCTACCTCCTTTCCCGGACTGCGCGCAAGCTGAGCCGCGAAAACATCGCAGCCATCATCAGGTAGTCAATACCTTGCGAGCTAGCGCCCGAAGCAATCAGTTGGTGTTCCTGGCGATAGAATTAATCGAGATCGGTGACGACTATCCGTCAGTGATAGCTGGCGCCTTCAGCATTGGCGGGCAACCGTTCATGCGCGCTCGATCCGAGCAGCGCATGCCTTGTAGGATGGTTGCCCCGAGTGGGGATCAAATACTGGGGCCGTTAATCGATTAACCTCCGGATAATGCATCGGCAGAAAGATGGACCCTCGCCCGACCGTTGAAGCAACCAACGCCAACGCACTCAGCGAACCGCGCCGGGTTGAAACCCGCTATCTGATCGCCGGAATCAATTCCAAGCTCCTTTGCGTCAGCCGGGTTCAGTTCGACGTAAGGATGCTCCGGATACAACTTACGTAGCACATCTGATTTTGCAGTTCGCGATTGAGTATGCCACTGCGAGGAGGTACCACGCCCAGATAGCAGCCAGAGTGGAAATTCTGCATCTGGAGTTTCTGGGGGGGCGACCGGCTTTGCGAATAGGAATCGCGCACGCTGGTTTGATGTAAAGAATTTTCCGTTTGCGAAGAGCCGACGCTCATTGTTATCGAGTGACTCGTCGGGACGATAGGGCCACTGAATTCCACCGGATCGATCAAGATGAGCATAACTTTCGATGCCGCTGATGTCGCATGGCTGGTCGCGAGAAGCTCCTTTCAGCAATTCGAAAACCGCCTCCGGGGAAGACCAGCGCGAAAACTGAGGGCCGCAACCCCAATAGTGCGCAATCAAACGGAGGATCTTAAAATCTGAAAGCGCTAGGCCGGGCGCACGCGCCACTTTCTTCACCAGTCCGATGCGTCGTTCGCAATTGATAAAGGTGCCGTCTTTCTCGCCCCAACCCGCTGCCGGGAGAATCAGATCTGCAAGCTCTGCGGTCTCTGTGGTCGTGAACATGTCTTGGACCACGAGAAAATCGAGCTTACGAAACGCGCGCTTGAGATCGTCGTGATTTACCCAGGAATGCGCTGAATTCGTGACGATGACCCAAAGTGCTTTGATTTTACCCTCTTTAACGCCTTCAATGATCCGATCGTATGACCAGGAGTTTTGGATTGGAATTGCGCTCTCATCAATCTGCAGTAGCCGCGCGATCTTGGCCCGATCTTTGGTGTTGGCGAAATCATGACCGCCGAGCATGCTGGTTACATTCGCGAAAAGCCGTGATCCCATCGCATTACACTGGCCGGTAATGGAGTTAGCACCGGTTCCTGGACGGCCAATATTCCCAGTCATTAAAGCTAAGTTAATGATCGCTTGTGCCGTACGGGTGGCTTCATGGCCCTGATTAACTCCCATCGTCCACCAAAAAGAAACGCGTTGCCCCTGGTGAATCAGTTTTGCTACCCGTCGGAGTTGCGCCGCCGATAATCCCTGCCGGGCTGCCGACACCTCGCACACTCTGGCCCGACCAGTCACTCCATTCTTTGGGCTTAGCACTCTTGATGACCTGACCTTTTTTGGTCCAGGTTCTCCCACCGTCATCCGACTCGGCCAAGCCGATGCTACAGTACACGCCCTTAAAACCGGCTTGCTCGTTTGCAGGTAAATCACCTTCACGATCCCGTCCCTCATAAAAACCGTACAGTTTCCCATCGAAGGTGATGATCGTGTCTACGCCTGCCCCTGCGTTGTCGAACTCACCTGGCTCGCCGGGACCAAGGACCTTACTAGCCGACGTCAAGTGTTTGAAATCCGTTCCGTTGACCAAGTAAGTATAATTTGAGACCTGGAACAGAAATTGAAGATGGGCCGGTCCATTTTCAATAACAGCAACACCTTTACCTGCCATATCACGAAGTCCCAGCTCTTTGTCGTTGAGAAACGTCTGCTGTTCTCCCAGCGTAATTCGGATCCCATCGGCGACATCTATTATGGGAGTGATCTGACCGGCCGCATCCGTAATCGGGGTTGCCTGCACCTGTTTGTCGCCGGTCTTCTGAAGTAGCCGAAAACTCAGGCCGACTATCGCTGCGATGAGGACGATTAACGCCGTAGCGGCGAGGACGAGTAACCTCATCGAGGGTCGGAAAGCTCTGGAAGCCGGTCGGGGAACTGCTTTTTCCGTCGAGACCGTGTGTTCGCTGGTCTGATCGTGAGAGAGTATGTTGGCAACTCGAGCAGTCAGAGTCTCGAGATGTTGCGCCAGAGGTGGCGTGAGAGCATCGAGCCAATGGAGTTCATCGAGATAATATCTTAGACCGGCTTTTGGCGTCACGTCTCGAATTCGCAGCGGTATGACGGTCACTTCGTTGCCGCAGGCATGCGCAACTTCTCTGCGGACGTGATGTGAGATGTTCGCGTTCTCGGAAAACACCAGCACCATGACGCGACAGGCGCCGATTCCTCTCAGAATCGCTTCCGACCAGCCTTCACCCGGGATAATGTCTCTTGGCGCGATCCAACAGCGAATGCCCGCTGATTCAAGCCGGTTACAGACGGCATCAGCCGTCAGTTTGTCCTTGCTCGAATGGCTGATAAATACGTCGTGTGGCATCGCGCATCTGTCTGTAGCCTAGATAGATGCGAAATTGGGCACAAGAATTTAGTGACCTCTACCCGGTTAGAGCTACCGCAAATTCGGAGTAATGATCATTCTCGCGGCTCCCACGCCACAGCGGCCGCCGAACACCAATTCCACTTCACGATCCATTACCCTGTCTGGCTTTCTATTTCGTTGAAGGTGATCGATTTCAGCTCCACTCCAGTAACTTGGTCAGGATGGACGACCTCGACGCGCCCGATCTCCTTTTCAAAGACAAGTCGGCCGTAAGGACTGACCCAGGCATCCTCGCGAGTTCTGACATAGATCGAGTCGCCGCCGGCGCGGTGGATCGTAAACGGTCGCCAGTCTTTGGCTCTCAAGAGTTCCCTGATCCGATCTGTCATATGATACGGCTAAGCCCAAAAGCGGATTCATACAAGCAACAGCAGAGTGGCGATTCATCGCGGCGAAGACTGCTGGATTCTGATTCCTGACTCTGCCCAGCATGGATCCAAGTGCGCCGAATATCGATCTACGTTTCCTGGTCCGTTTCTTACCGCGTCATCCGTCGAGTTGTTTCACGAAGGCAAGAGGTGAGACCTTCAATTCCGCGAGCAAAGTTCGAACTCTGTTCTGGTCCGTCTTCGCGTACGAGCGCAAAGCCCAACCGATTGCTTTCTGGATGAAGAATTCGGGATCGTTCGCGTTTGCCCTTACATACGCAAACAGTCGAGCGACATCAGTCTTTTGCCCGTAGGTTCGTTGAACTAGATGGCGGCGCGTCGGACCCAGAAATCTTTGTCCAGTGCCCATTCGTCAATTTGCGGCCATAGCTCGGGATGACGCAGTAGTAGACTCGCGGCCAGCGGTGAACTTAACGGATC
>JBEEIB010000123.1:0-12469 GCA_041167675.1 Verrucomicrobiota bacterium | reverse complement strand
GACGAAGTGGGAAAGCCAGTTTTTTCGGATAGCAAACTCGCGGCGACCTACCAAGGGATTCGCGACAAAATCGCTGGGCTCGACAAACAGATTACGGATCTGAACGCAAAGATATTGCAATAGGGGCACCGGGAAGCCGTGAGCGCCTGAACGCCGCTACGGTCGGCGAAGCGGCCCTGGCGCATTCTCCAGCGGATAAAGAAAACAGGTGGTCGTGCCGTGTGCATAAAGTTCTCCCTCCTCATCGACCAGCCTCCCTTCGGCCGTCGCCGTGCGGGTTCCGGTATGAACTGCGTGGCCGACGGCTCGCAGTGGCCCTGTCTTCACAGTGACCGGTTTCACAAAGTTCACCTTGGTTTCGATAGTCGTGTAGCCAATACCGGAGCTCAGTGTCGTATAGATGGCCAGTCCCATACACGAATCCAAAAGGGTCAAGGCATAGCCACCGTGTACGATTCCCAGCGTATTATAAAACTTCTCACTCGGCGTGCTAACCAGCGTAGCCTTACCGAATTCTATATCCATTAACTCGAACGGAATGACTTCGCTCATCGGCGACCGCGGAAGCAGGCCCCTTTTTAATTGATGCAAAACCTCCAAGCCGTTGTGACGCTGCATGACCGCATAAGGAATGACACCAACTTTAAAGTCAGCAGACGAGCCCGGATCGACATTTCTCTCCATAGCTGGTAAAGGGAGCGCAGCAGGTCGACTGGTTCAAGCAAGGGTATTTGGGCGGACGGCTACAAATTTCTGCTCGTCAAAAACGAACTCCCCAGCGATGCTATTTCCATGCAGGCGACAGCCGTTCCCCCAAATGCCACCGTAGAGCGTCGAGGGTTTTCCCTCAATGGCGCCCTTGTAGCCATCGTCGAAATCATTTTGATTCTTGGAGCCCTAGCGTTGATTTTGTTTGCGGCACTCGGGCCGCTCAGCAGCCCGGGCTCGAGTACCGGATCCGCACCAGTTGGACTCATGCCAGCGCTCGGCTTGCTTCTGGTAGCGCTTCTAATCCTCCGCGGTTTTCGTTTGATGCGCCGAGACCAAGCCCTGGTTCTTTTTTCGGGAAGCAAATACCTCGGTACGATTCGCGGCGGCGGTCTATTCTGGACCAATCCCTTTGTCAGCCGGCGCAAACTTTCGCTGCAACCCCATCAATCGACTGTCCAACATGCCATCGATGGAAGCCGATCCCTCACGGCAAACGTAACCTGGCAAGTGACAGACACGGCAAAAGCTTTGCAGCTTTTCGACCACTATGACCAAGCGGTTCGGCAAAGGATCGATGAAGCTCTCGCGGAAACCGGTGGAAGCGACGATCCGGAGCGTTTTAAAAGCTTCCTTGAGCAACACCTCGGTGAGATCGGTGCAACGGTTCGCCAGACCGAATTGCGGACTGGCCGCGTTGCGCTCTAGGCGCCGAGATAATAACCAATAACCGATAGCCAAAAAGATTTGCTATCGGTCCAGCCGCTTTGCGACTGGCATGTACTCTGCTCTCCATCCAGCACTCACTCTGGAAAAGGAGGAAAGGATCATGTTAGTGACGCAACACCCGGTCTTGAACAAGTTTTGGTATCCAGTAATGCCAATGTCTCACCTCGAGACCGGTCCGAAACCGTTTACGTTACTGGGTCATAACATCGTGCTATGGAAAGACGCGAGCGGGGCGCCGGCGACCGTCATCGATCGATGTAGCCACCGTACCGCGAAGCTCTCAAAGGGTTGGGTTAACAATGTTGACTATCGGCTACTATCCAGGCCGTACCACTTGCGAAGTTCTTTCTTGGATTGCGGGGAATAGGAGACGCTTTGATTGAGAACAGAAACTTGATTGTTCAGATCGGTGATCGTGATCCGAAAAATCCGCGTGCTGGTGGTGTTGTCGTAAAGCCAGGGAATGGCGGCGGCGTTCGGTTCAATCGCACCACTGTAGCCGGTCCACTGTCCGCCGGTACCTTGGGGGGCTTGGTCAGAAATGTATGAGATCGGCGCTGCATTGGTAACATCCTCGACTCGAACACTCCGAAGCTGCGCCGGTTGTTTAATCCGGAGCGCAAAACTCCATCGTAAGTAATGTTGGCCGTCCAAAATAACGGCGCCAAGTTCCGCGGTCGTAACCGCATATCGCTCGTTTTCCGCCGGAGCGAATTTTCGTCCCGATCGTTGCGATTGGACCGCGCCACCAGCACCCGGAGTTTGCACGTTGGTTGAGTGGGATGCGCAGCTGGCGAGAATAATCAGTCCTGCGCCGGTTGCTATTCGTACCAGGTGACTCATGAACATTGCTTCCTTGCAGAATATGCGGTCTAGGAGGTCTTTCCGGTGCCGAAAATTTCCTGAAAGAACAATTGCATTTGGTTCCAGGCGCGTTGAGCGACAACGGCGTTATAGCCGATTCCTTCCAAATGGAATTTATCGGCTTCCGGATTCATGAAGGCATGCATCGCACCGGAATAAGTAAGGAATTGAAAATCAATTTTCCCTTGATCAAGCGACTTGATGAACGCGAGCCGCTGATCCAAGTCGACGTGGGGGTCAAGCTCACCTTGCAGGACCAAGAATTTCGCGTGTGTCTTCGCGGCAGCATCGGCCGGAAGCGGCACCAACGCCCCGTGAAAACTGACGATCCCTTTAAGTGGCGCCCCGCTGTAAGCTAAGACCTGGCAGGCCGCGCCACCGAAACAGAAACCGATGGCAGCGAGCTTAGACTCGTCAACTAACCCTGAACCGGTAAGCTGATCCAAAGCCGCCTTCGCTCGTTCCGCCATGAGAGGCTTCCCATAAAAAGGACTGGAGAGCTCCTTTGCTTTATTCGGATCAGTCGTTGATTGGCCATCTCCGAACATATCCGCCGCAAAAGCAACGTATCCTAGCTTGGCCAAAGCCTCAGCTCGACCCTTCGCAAAATCGTTCAAACCCCACCATTCCGGCACCACCAAAACACCGGGCAACTTCTTGCCCTCGGTTTGCGCATCGTCGTACGCCAAATACCCGATTAGATGAACACCTCCCTGATCGTAAGGGACCGTCTTTGTCACGATCTTAGCCTGAGCGCAGGCCAGACAAGTAATCAGGGAGAGCCCGAGAACGGCAGATTTCATAGGAGCCGCCTAACCAGGGTTAGCTTCGCCGTCAAGGCGGTTTTTTTACGGTAGGGATCGGCTCCCGCCGGTCCGCGTCTTTTCGGTAGCGATGCGTCTCCTTCGCGTCCACCGATCGGCAGGAACCGGCCCGACCGTACATGAGGCTACGAAGCGACCAAACTCGAAGCCAGATTAATTGCCAGAGCCAGGATGACAGTGTTGAACAAGAACGAGAGAAGGGCATGGACCAGCGATAACCGTCTAATGCGTTTAGACGTGATAGCGACGTCCGAGACCTGAAAAGTCATCCCGATCACGAAAGCGAAATAAGCAAAATCAATGAAGTCAGGTTCGTCGTCCTCCTCGCCCGGAAAATTCAGGCCGGCGCCATGTTTGCCGCGCCCATCAGGATCCTCGGTCCGGTAATAGGCATGCGCGTAATGCATTGTGAAAACGGTGTGAATTAAAAACCAGGAGTGGACGACAGTGAAAGCCGCTAAACCGACGTGTTCGCCCAGCCGAGCGCCAGAGGTCCCCTTTGCGGTCCCGAGTAGGAACGCCACTGCAAATAGGCTGGCGCAGGCACCAATGAGCACAAGGCTGAATATTATCGCCCGGCCCGTGTCCTGGAGCTTTGCGGTCAAGACTGCGCTCTTTGCGTCCGCGAAAATGATTCGAATCCATGCGAGCAAAATCGCTGTAGTGGAAAAGGCATTCCAAGAAAGGATGAGCTGCAGAGGTAAACGATGCAGACCTAGGGTCGCCACGAAAACGAGAACGCCAACAGCGAGGGCGATTGCCACCCGTTGGTGCGCATCCAAGTTCTGGATGAATTTTCCCATCGATAGATTTTTTCCGCGGAAGACTGGACGGTATTGAAAATCGCTGGTGGCAGATTCTTTGCTTAGCGGAGTGGCAGCAAGTTAAATTGTGTTGTCAGGCGCTGGATGCTTCTCGTTCGAGGACACGCGTTTGTAACAGAGTTGTCACCTTTAAAGGTTTGCCAGCTACTTGAGGTTTCTTCTTTGCTCGTGACGTCTCCTCAAGCGCTATGGATCTATTTGGTGAACACCTTGCTCTGGGAACAGGAATCTTCCTGATTCTGGCGCTGTTGATGGCTCTCGGTTTCGAATTCGTCAACGGCTTCCATGACACGGCAAACGCCGTTGCTACGGTAATCTACACGCACTCGCTTCGCCCGGTCGTAGCCGTGGTCTGGTCTGGCTTTTGTAATTTGATGGGCGTACTCACCTCCAGTGGTGCGGTCGCGTTCGGCATCGTCGCGTTATTGCCGGTAGAACTTGTTCTAAACGTCGGATCAGGGGCCGGTTTCGCGATGGTATTTGCGCTGCTTATTTCCGCGATTATCTGGAATGTCGGCACCTGGTACTTGGGACTGCCGGCATCCAGCTCGCATACCTTGGTCGGCTCAATTATGGGCGTTGGACTGGCTAACTCGATGGTCACTCCGGGGCACGTGTTTGGCGAGGGTGTCAATTGGGCCAAGGCACAAGAGGTTTTCACTAGCTTGCTCGTCTCGCCGATCGTAGGATTTGTCTGTTCTGCTCTGCTTTTGTTGCTGGCCAAGTTCCTGATCCGTCGGCCTGAACTCTACGCTCCAGCCGAGGCAGGCAAATTGCCGCCATGGTGGATTCGGCTTCTCCTGATCTTTACCTGTACCGGCGTCAGTTTTTCGCACGGCTCCAATGATGGTCAGAAAGGGATGGGCTTGATCATGCTTATCCTGATCGGGATTTTGCCAGCGGTATACGCCCTGGATCTGGGTATCAGCAGCCAAGCGCTTAAGAATCTCGAAACGGCGGTCCAACCGGTCATAGAGATCGTCGATAAGTATGCCAAGGACCGGCCGGCAACCCCGGACGAAGCAAAGGACGAACTCTCCGCGTTCCTGAAGACCACCGGCCGTCTGTCCGACAAAACCTTTGGCGCGATAGCGGCCGAAATTCAGAATCTGCAATCCAAGCTTCAGGGCAAGACCAAGTTTAGCGAGGTCGCAAAAGAAGAGCGGTCGGATTTGCGGACATCGATCTATCTCGTTCACGCATCGATAACCAAACTCAGGAAGCAGCACCTGATTACCGACAAACAAGACGACGCGGCGCTGGGGTTATTTGCTTCGGGATTAAAGTCAACGACCGATTTCATCCCTCCTTGGGTGAAAGTCGCGGTGGCGGTCGCCCTGGGCTGTGGAACGATGATCGGTTGGAAACGCATTGTCGTTACCGTAGGGGAAAAGATCGGAAAATCTCATTTGACCTATGCCCAGGGCGCATCGGCTGAATTAGTCGCTATGGCCACCATTCAAGTCGCCGATATTTATGGCTTGCCGGTCAGTACCACACACGTGCTTTCCTCCGGCATCGCCGGGACAATGGCGGCTAACCGGTCTGGCCTACAAATGGCGACACTCAGAAATATTCTTTTGGCTTGGGTTCTCACGATCCCGGTTTGTGTCTTTCTCGGCGCTGCAACTTTCGCGGCCGGACTTTTCGTTGTGTTCAATATATTTCATTGGAGCTGAGTAGGAGACGTTGGTTCCGCCTCCGCCAATTTACCGATCAACCGACACCGAATCTATTCACTCGAGCTGCCGGCAAAATGTTCCAGAAGGACCTCACTTTCTATCCGCAAAACAGCTCGCAATTCTTCGCTGATCCCTTTCGAACGGGATTCCTCAAGCCAGTCGGTGACCCGACCGGGGTCCCAGGTCGGATGGCTTGCAATCCTCTGGCTATTGGCAGCTGCCCGCCGATAGATTTCCGGTGAAGCTGGATGCACGCCTGCTCGAAAAAACCAATAGCGGGCATTGTCAAAATCATCTTCGATCCGGTGGATCATTCCATGGAGGTAAACGCCATTGGCCGAGGATGACTCCTGGGCAATTCGATGGGCCGCTTCGATGTCACCCGCTGCCAATAGAAGCAAGCTCCGAGCGTAGGGTACATGGGAAGCAGGAAATCCGCTGAGACGAGCAAAATCGGCTGAACGAAGGAATTCTATCAGCTTGTCGTCCCGGGGGGGCTCCGTAATGGATGTCCTCGGAAGGTTGAGCGCCAGGTCCTCTGCAGCGAGAAAATTTAGATTGGCCATGAAGCAACCTTAACCAGGCTGGACCAAGAGCCAAATAAGACCGAGCGGCCCACCGACGCTGCTGACCGCCCGGGACCCAAAGCCACCAGGAAAGAGCGCGGCGCCACCCCGCCAACGGTGCCAAGGCGTTCCGACTCCTGGATGCGCCTCTCGCGCTGTCGATTCCGTCACATCCTTTCTAAAATTTCTTTGATCCGGTCAGCCCTTTGGGTTATTGACTCAACTCCCCTTGTCAGAGCGTAAGCGCTGCGCCAAGGCACCATCGTATATGATCTCTACCATTTTGTTTCTAGCTCAACAGCAATCAGCGCCCGCCACAGGCCAGAGTAACCCCTTGCTTACGTTCGCGCCGCTGATCTTCATGTTCATCATTTTCTACTTTCTGCTGATCCGGCCGCAGCAGAAACGGCAGAAAGAACAACAGAAGCTATTGTCCGGCTTGAAAACGGGTGACAAGGTAATCACCAGCAGCGGAATTCACGGTCTGATTGCCAATGTAAAGGAGACTACTTTTCTCGTGAAAATCGCCGACAACGTGAAGATAGAGATCGAAAAAGGGTCAATCGCAACGGTAGCAAAGTCGGCGCCGAGCGAGGAACCTAAAGCGACTTCTTAGACACCGTTCCACCCTTGACGGTTCTTGCTGTATGGCTCCGGCGCTGACATTCGTCTTCGGCTTAGTTCTACTCATTCTTTTCGGCCTTTATTTCATCGTCGAAAATGAGCGTACCAAGCGATGGCTTGGCACCGCTCTCGCCGTCTTGCTTTGCGCGTTTTGCATCAATTCGTTTCTTCCGCTGCAGAAAAAGATCCACCTCGGATTAGATTTACAGGGCGGCACGTCATTTCTGGTGCGTCTCGTCCCACCCACCGAGGAGAACGGGCAGCCGCGAAAGATTACGCCCGAGATGCAGGAACAGGCGGTGGAGGTCATTCGCAAGCGCGTTGATCAGTTCGGCGTCAGTGAACCTGTCATCACCAAGCAAGGCACCGACCGGATTCTCGTGCAGATCCCTGGTCTCGATGCCGCACAAGTCGAGAACGCTCGGCAGCAATTGCTACGCGTGGCCAAACTGGAATTCCGGCTGGTTCATCCCCAAAGCGACGAGTTGGTGCCACAGATCGAGAACGGCAGCCACTTTACGCCTCCTGGATACGTCATCCTCAATGGCGTCGAGAGAAACGGAAAAAGGGAAAAATACCTCGTAAAACGCCGCCCCGAGTTGACTGGGGATCAGGTGACCAGGGCAAACGCCACTTTCGAGCAGCGTGGCTATGAGGTTGCTCTCAGTTTTAATGCCGAGGGCGGAAAGATCTTTCAACGAGTCACCAGGGACAACATCAATAATCGTTTGGCGATCGTTCTCGACGGAGAAGTCATCTCTGCTCCAGTAATTCAAACCGAGATTTCCAATAACTCCGCCGTAATCACCGGCAATTTCACCGCGGAAGAAGCAAAGAACCTGGCGAGCGCGCTGGAGAACCCTCTGCAAACTCCCGTCGCGATTGACGAGACGCGAAGCGTTTCAGCGACACTCGGCCAGGACTCCATCATACGAGGCCTCGCGGCGGGCCTAGCAGGCTTAGCTGCGACACTGGTCTTCGTCCTGATCTACTATCGCACTGCTGGCGCGGTGGCCCTCGTTGGCCTGGCGGTTAACGGCATCTTGCTCTTCGGCGTCATGTCCCTGTTCAATTTCGTTTTAACGCTGCCGGGAATCGCCGGAATCATCCTCACCATCGGTATGGCGATCGATGCTAACGTATTGATCTATGAACGATTGCGGGAAGAGCTTGGCGCCGGGAAAAGTCTAAAAGCTGCAATCGATACGGCCTACCATAAGGCTTTCAGCGCAATCGTTGATGCGAACCTTACCACGTTGCTCAAGGTAGTCATTCTCTTCTGGCTTGGCTCCGGTCCGGTCAAAGGTTTCGCCATCACTCTGACAATCGGTATCATTGCTTCGATGTTTTCGGCGCTAATGGTGACGCGAAACATTTTCAGCTGGCTGATTCGCCTCAATTGGCTGAAGCGGATTTCGATGCTCCACCTGATCAAGTCGAAACACTACGACTTCCTCGGTAAATGGAAAATTGCTCTGATCGCATCGGCGGTGCTACTGATCACTTCGTTCGCTGCTTTTGGAGTCCGCGGCAGCAAGATGTTCAATATTGATTTCACGGGGGGCGACTCATTGCTCTTAAGATCGTCCCAACCGGTGGCCGACGCTCAGGTTCGCGCTCAACTGGAGAAGATCGGGCTCGGTAACGTTGTGATTCAAGAAGAATCGAGCCAGCGAAACCAGGAGACGCTCCATTACGTTGCGATCCGAGCACCCTATGGGGATGGGCAAAAGATTCTCAATCAGCTCAAACAATCTCCGGAGACGGCAGGACTGGTGGTTGAAAACTCGGAAACTGTCGGCCCAGTCATGGGATCGCAACTTGCCACAACCTCCCTCTACGCTCTAGCCATTGCATTTCTCGGGGTCATGATCTACGTGGCGATCCGTTTCGAGTTCTCATTCTCCGTCGGAACAATCCTGGCGATGATTCACGATCTTATCATCACGCTCGGGATTTTCGTATTAACCGGTCGTGCCTTCTCGTTGGTCACGATCGGAGCCATTCTCACGGTTGCCGGTTACTCGATCAACGACAAGATCGTCGTCTTTGACCGAATCCGTGAAGGACTCCGTTCCGGTCGTCGTGGAACGATTCGATCTCTGATGAACGACAGCATCAACGAGACCCTGAGCCGGACGGTCCTCACCAGCGGCGTGACCCTGATCTGTATGTTGTCCCTCTGGATTTTTGGCGGACCGGTTTTGGACGATTTTGCGTTTACGAACGTTATCGGCGTGATCGTGGGAACCTATTCTTCGATCTTCATTGCCGCCCCGATCGTCCTTTGGTGGAGCAATTTCCGAAAAGGCAATTTGCGGACCGAGGTGGCCAAGCCGCGAGAGCAGCCGGCCAAGGCATAGGTACGTTGATTAGTGATTGGTGAGAGTGATAGTGAAAGGTAACGATGAGGTTACAGGTTGGCCACCGCTCATCAGGGTAGATGAAATGCGGATTGCGGATCGCGGAATTTGGTCGAGAGCAACCCCTGATGCGGAGGGTGCGTCGCTTGCGACGCCCGGAAACGTCTCATTGCTCATCGAGGAGTCGAGCCCAGGACCCCGCTCTGACCCTCGTTTAGCCCCAGATGGTTCATCGCGCTATAGGAAGGCGAAAACCTCGGCGCGACCGTCAGTTCTTACCGCCGCGATTGCCTAAGTCGCGCCGGGTTTGAGCCACGGCGGGATCGACCGCTGTTGTGCTTTCTCGCCCTACCCGGTTATTGACCTTTGCAGCGTTCTCTCCATCCTCTCGTCTTGAAGCGCTCACTATGGAAAAGGTTCGAGTTGGGATCGTCGGATTGGGTCGTCCAGGACTATTTCATGCCAATAGCGTCATCGAAAGTGGCGAAGGCATTGTGGAAGGGTCTGCGACGTCAATGACGCGCGCCGTAACCTTTTCCCAGAGAACTTTGCAGAGATATTTAAGTTTAAGGGGAATAATGTCCGGCTCTTCGCCAGCTACGATGATCTAGTTTCCGATCCGGCAATCCAGGCGATCGTTGTTGTCCTACCCAATGCCCTTCATTCCCCATTTTCTCTAAAGGCACTCGAGCACGGCAAACATGTGCTATGCGAAAAACCGCCCACCATGAACGCACAGCAGATGAAGCACTTGCACGAGGAAGCGGAAAAGAGAGGGCTTATTTACTTTTTCGGCCGCCAAATGCGTTTCTCTAATGCCTCCATGGCCGGAAGGAAAATCATTGCGGAACGCCGGCTCGGAGAAATCTATTTTGTCGAGACCAAATGGATCCGGTCAAGAGGCACGCCGACCGGTATCGATGGCTGGTTTCTCGATCGTGCTCGATCCGGTGGTGGCGCATTGATCGACATCGGCGTCCACGCAATTGATACGGCTTGGTTTCTCCTCGGTGTACCTCGTCCGCATTCAGTATTCGCACAAACCTATCAAAAATTTCCCCAGCTGGTTGCCGCTCCGATTTTCGATGTGGAAGATAATGCCTATGGAATGATCAGCTTCGAGAACGGTTGCTCGCTCCAATTTCAGGTATCGTGGCCTCCAATCTTTTTTCGGATATTCCGCGGAGTAATTGGGCAGACCGAGAAATTTTTCAAACCACGTTGTTCAGCCCGCATGGTTCGCTGCGGTTGGTAGATATAGATCAATGTCTTCCCTCTGAGAACCTGACACCGCTCCAAGTCGTCGAAGATCAAGCCGGTAAGCTCGTTTCGGTAGATGTCCCGCTCGGCGAGAGGGAAAACAATTTCAGCCCACAGATGCGCAACTTTCTTCGTTCTATTCGCGGCCAGGAAGCACCAATTAACAGCTCGGTCCAGGCTCTCAAGCTCATGGAGATTCTGGATGCCATTTATTCCTCCAGCCAGAGTGGCCATCCCGTCTCGTATGAATAACGCCGAGAGCGCCGGCAGGGCGAAATGGTCTCTAAGGCTAGTAGGGCGATACAGTCTCTAAGGACTGTGAGCCTTTTCGGATGTTTGCGCGGCTAATGGCTCACACATCTTATCTCGCTATCGCTCGATGTGTGCCGCCGTCGCCAAGTCTACGGCGCGACAAGTTGGGCGGAGTCGGGTTTTGCGCTACCGGCGTTGTCGGCGTTATTGGTGGTCGCGCAAAATCCAAAGGCCCACAGTCCTTAGTTTTGGCCTACCAACGGTAAAGTAGCCGCAGCTTCCAGCTGCGAGGGCTGTCGCGTTCCGCACCTGGAAGGTGCGTCTACTGTTGCACGAGCGCCGCGATTCCCAAGTCCGACACACTGCCAGGGCTTTAACCCAGAGCTCGCCATAGCCTGCGATGCAAATGCGGGGCGCACGCTTTCGATCCGATGACGGCGTTGTCGGCGCTCTCGGCGTTATTCCTCTGGTACCTGCTGTGGATGGACGGGCTGGCTGTACTGATCTTGATTGCTGTCGGAGTCGTTGGAGTCATTCCGAGGAGGCAAACTAATCGTGTCCTTGCCGGTAACTTTCTTTTGAATCCAACCGCCTGCTTTCCGAAAAGCACGCTCTACCGTATTTTCGACCGACTGTCCGTAACGACGAGCTCGATCAGGAACGGATTCATTCTCGTTGGAGTAATCGCGCCGTACATATCGTCCTTCTGAGTCCGTATCAGCAGAACGTCGCTTGTGAATCGACGGTGGCTCCGAAGATTCCGGAGTTTGGTTCAGAACTTCCTGGTCCGAGTTCGGCGACGATTCTTGAGATACTAAACCTCCGGCACCGCTGTTGGCCCAGTTACTCGAACCGACCAGCGTTCCATTATCAGCCGCCACCTTCACAATTCCCACATCCTGTCGTTGGGAATCGAGCAGACGGACAACCCACAGTGGTTTACCGGTATCCGAGTCGAAGGACAACCGGTAGCTCGCCTGGTTAAAGCTCGCGCCATTTTTTTTGGCCTCTTCTTCAGCCACCTGATATGCTCCATCCGAGTCTAAGTTGAGCTGATTCAGGTCGATCGTTTTGCCTCCAGCCAGCTCGCTACTGACCGGTGTTCGCTCCGATGCGATCTGACCAGAAACAATCTGCAGTTCTCGAACACCACCGCGTGCGGCCGGATCATCCAGGACGATTGTCCACATACCAGGCTGCGGATTACCAGTTTCGCCAGAAACTGCCAAAACCTGCTTAAGCGTCTCTTCGCCTCGCAGATTACCAATCAAGCGAAGCGCATTATACGCCGTATTCTCTTCGGCCCGAACTGAAACAGCGAGCACGAACAGCGCTACGAAGAAAGTGGAGAAACATCGCATGCCGATTGCACCTATTTTTACTGGAATTGGAAAATATTGCAACGACACAGTGGATTGATTGCGATCTTCGGTAGCAGCGACTCCCGTTAGGTTCTCGGGTACACCCTGTCCGAAAGAGTCGCCCGAAGCGATTGATGCACCACGACCACAAACCGCAGTCGCCACCGGTTGCAGAGGCCCAATCAGGTGGGTGCCATGGCCAAACGACGGCGACTGCGGTTTCTGGTAGCGCCAATCACGCGGCTTCGGGCGGACTTCGAGGTACGCAAAACCAACGGTGTAAACGGGACAGTCGCCGCTGATATCAGTGTCGCAGTTATTCATGACCGAGCGAGGCGGTCCTGCACAGCAAGGCGGAGGGAGGTTGTGAATAACTGCGCCGCAGGCGAGAATTTCGCCGGCGAACGTCCTG
>JBEEIB010000122.1:0-3448 GCA_041167675.1 Verrucomicrobiota bacterium | reverse complement strand
CTAGTCCTATTTGGCGGTGGAGGCGGTTATTGGTACTCGCGACGCAGGTAAAACGAAGAAGCCTCCGGAACGCGCAGATTCTTCATTCTGAACCAACGGGTGACGGCTCGCGCTTCAGGTTCCGCAAACCTTCTTATGAGAAGTAAGTTGGCTGGCCGGATCGGTAGCGCGAAAAAGTGGGCATTTAATGTCCCGAATGCGCCGGATCGTTTGTGGCGTAATTGAACTAACCAAACGATCAAACCAGCGGTGAAACCTTTGCGGAAAAGACAAATATGAACACGCAGACAAAGACACCCGTGGCGAGAAAACGTACGCTAGCACATGCGATCGTTTCGCGAGAAGAATGGGTTAATGCTCGTAAGGAGCTACTCAAAAAGGAGAAAGAGTTCACTCGGCAACGCGATGAACTTAGCCGGCAGCGCCGCGCGCTGCCTTGGGTCAAAGTCGAAAAGTCTTACGTGTTCGACACCCCGCAGGGCAAAGAAACGCTTGCGGATCTCTTCGACGGACGCAGCCAGTTGATCATCTACCATTTCATGCTCGGTCCTGGCTGGAAAGAGGGCTGCGACGCCTGTTCGTTTCTAGCCGATCATATTGATGGGGCCCTCGTGCACCTCGAGCATCACGATGTGTCGTTGGTGGTAGTTTCACGTGCGCCCTTGCGCGAGATTGCACCGTTTAAGAGGCGCATGAGCTGGCGTTTCAGATGGGTGTCGTCGTTCGGTAGCGACTTCAACTTCGACTATCGCGTGTCGGCCACAAAGGATGAAATGGCGAAGGACAAAATGTACTACAACTACGCACTGCGTGACTTCGCGAGCGAGGAAATGCCCGGAATCAGCGTGTTTTACAAAGACAAGACCGGCGACATCTTCCATACCTATTCCTCATACGGGCGCGGGGGCGACCTGTTAATCGGCACATACAACTACCTCGACCTAGCGCCGCTCGGTCGGCAGGAAGAAAAGGGGCATGGGATGGATTGGGTGCGGCATCACGACAAGTATGCCGAGGACGGTTTCGTCGACCCGACGGGGGTGATACTTCTCCGCGAAAGCCTCTGACTCATAACACGGTCGGAGGAGGATTACTCATGAGAAGATGAAGTCGAACGCGGCGCTTCGCCACTTTGCGAGATGTCGTGATTCATTATGACACTCCTTTCGGCCTCAACCTCACAGAGCAGGAAAAGGCTGATCTGGTAGAGTTCATCGAAACCTCGTGCGCTCTGGATTTTCGTCTGTATTGACGATCACAATTCTCCGAATCGCTTCCGAATTTTTTGGCGGAAGGAATAAGGATCTACGGGCTACCACATAGCCAGATGATTCGTCCGGAATCCGAGACAGAGTCAAATCAGCGGACACTCATTCTCCAAGCTGAATGGGATCCGATTTAGCATGGAGCGTTGAGCGTTGATTTTGAGACCGAACTCGGAAAAGCGGCCCGCAGGTTAGCAACCGGTCTCTGCCAGGCGAAACTCGACGGCAGCAGCGTGTCTAATGATGGAATTTTCCGACTTGGAACTGGGCAGAAAAACTCGGTGCCCGTGGTGGACAAAGCGTCGCGGCCATTTTCCCGATCTTAGAAACCCGCCAACGCCTGAACTTACTTGCTAGAATGTCGCAGCGGGGTTTCATCGGCCAGATCAAGCCAATGTTCTTGCTCCTGAGCGATGATCCCCCGAAGAAATCTTGCCGACTGCTCCGCTCGGGATTTGGATATGGTCAAAGATTGGAACCGCAAGGTGAGCGAGGTGTCCTCCCAGAGTTCAAGCTCGTCCGTTCGGACAGAAACGGTGTTCGGTCCGCCGGACCTGCTGGCTCTTAACCATTATCTTGCCAATGGTGCGACCGATAATAAGGATAGTGATGGTGACGGTAATGGTAATACCGGTAGCCGTGTTCACGGTTATAGTAACCATCGTCGGAATGCCCTTGTCCTACGGAAATGGTAATCGCCTTAGATTCCGTAGGAACCAAAGCGAAGAGCCCTAACGCGGCTAGGATCGGGAAGAGAAATGTTTTCATCAAGTTCACTTTCTATAACGCACATCTCTATCAGAGGTGCGGCTCTACATGTAGTAGTTGTTATTGTTTCCGTGAATGTCCCCTATCTTAGTCGATTTCTCCCATACTCTTCCCGACGGGTTGCTGTTGCTTTCCCGAGATGGCACAACCGACGGTTGGACGCTACCGGATTTCATCGGAGTTTGAAGAGGGGTCGGCTGATCAGGCAGCAATAAGAGCGAGCTCGGATCGTGCAAGCTGAGATTCCTTCGCCTATAGTTGCGGCGCTCTTCGAAGGAAGCCTAAAGCTTCAGCTCGAGACTCAAGGTTTACCCGAAGGTAAGCAGATTACACAAGCTTCTGAACTTCTTTCTGAAACCGCCAAAAAATCAGTGATGTGTTGGAAGGAACAAGAGATGAGAACGGGCGACCTTCGGGAAGTAAGGATGCTTAGTCTTTAAGAACGGACTTAATCGCGTCCAGCAGCTTTGTTGGAACAAACGGCTTCACTAAATGCGCCTGAAAATCAGCAGCAACTGTGCGATTTCGATCAGCTGTTCGTCCGAAGGCAGTCATCGCGATGATCGGCACATCGCCACCATTGTCTGGTCCCAGCGCACGAATATCTTGCAACAGCTCAAAACCATCCCGGTCCGGCAACTTGATATCCAATAAGACAATATTTGGACGATTTCCGCTGACCGCCTGCAATCCCTCGAAGGCGTTTAGGGGCAGCGATAACTTTGGCCCCTTGCCGAGACAAAAATTCGGCGACATGAAAGCGAATGTCAGGATGGTCTTCTACTATGACGATGGTGACATTGGTAAGAATGGCGGGACGGAGCATATAGCGCACACCTACTTCGAGCTGCATTGCCTTTCGGCTTAGTCTCGTTTGAGTCCAACCGAACGGTCTTGTCGAAAACCCAACAATTCCGAATAGTGGCGGTTAAAACGTTCACTACTGGCTAACCGGCTACCGCCAGCCGATGGGCAATTCATTGGAAAGGCTACGGATGTTTCTAAGCGCGGAGGCGAAGAGGTCCGCCGGCAACGGAACCAAACCGATCGAGCGCGTGCCGCTGAAAATCGTGCTGCCTCCCCGACAGTTGCACTACGTTCGGCTCTGCCCCTTCTGCCGAAAGCGCGGGGCGAGATCCGCAAGCTAGGTGCTACTTCGTTCCAGGGTGTTTGCCAGCGGAGCAAGCGGACCAAAGCGCGAAAAGCCATCAGGAAGCGCTCAGGGCGTGGAACCGGAGGAGAATAAGGCAAGGGCCGCAAAACAGGCCTTAGCGATTGTACAGAGCGTTTTTCAGGAGGAATAAAAGTAAATCTCGGTGTTTCCGACCCGATTGAAATCTGTGGCAGGTCCTAGCTCACGCAGACGTTCTTCATCCACCTCGAAGATGCTGGAATGGCTGATTCTGCGGTGAGGT
>JBEEIB010000121.1:0-6994 GCA_041167675.1 Verrucomicrobiota bacterium | reverse complement strand
ACTGAGGAGCAGGCCACTGCGCCGGTGGCTCTCGACGTGCGAGTCGGACCAAATATCCGGCTCGGTGACGATCCGTCTCAGTTACCAGCCAACATGCGTGCGCAGGCGGAACCGGACATCGCTCGATCGCTTAGCAATGACGATTTTCTCGTGGCAACTTTTCAGGAAGGGCGGTTCACTACCAGCGGCGGGTCAGTCGATTTAGGTTATTCTACCTCGCACGACGGCGGACTAACCTGGACTCGCGCGTTGATTCCGAATCTCACCCAGGCAGTAGGCGGTCCCTATTTCCGGGCAACGGATCCGGTCGTTGCTTTTGATCTAAACAATAATGTTTACATCAGCACGGACGCCGCGACCGACTCGAACTTTGGCAACAGTGTGATCGCGGTGACTAAGTCGACTGACGGTGGGATGACCTTCGGCCCGCCGATGGTGGCGTTTAAGCCGGCGAATAATTTGGTTTTTCCCGACAAGGAATGGATCGCGGTTAACACTTTTGCAAATACGCCGACGCCGCCTGGCCGGATCCTGGTGACGTTCACGTTGTTTAGCAACACGAACCAAAACATACATCCGATCGTGTCCACATTTAGCGATGACGGGGGCCAAACTTGGAGTCCGCTCACGAATATCAACGGGTCAACCGCGGCATTACAAGGATCACAGCCGATGTTTCTGCCGAACGGGAATGTTGTCATCGTTTATTGGAACTTTGGGTCCGGGACGAGTCCAGGTGAGCGTTTGGAATCGGTGATCTCCACGGATGGCGGCGTCACGTTTGGTCCGCCGCACCTCATCATGACGGTGACTGAATGGAATGAACCGCTGATTCGCAGCGGCTCGTTCTTACCATCGGCTACAGTCGATCGGACGAGCGGAAATATCTACGTCGTTTTCCAAACGCAAATCTTCGGCAACCCCCGGATCGCGTTTACGAAATCAACCGACGGCGGAATTACCTGGAGCCAGCAGATCAGCGGGGACATTGGCGGGACCAACCTGCCCACCATCGTCAGCGACAATCCTGCTGGTTCCGGAGTATTCAACCCGGCGATCAATGTGTCCGCTGATGGCCAGACGCTGAGCGTCGTGTTCTACGATCATCGCAATAACCCGGGCTCGAACACCCTGGTCGACCTGTACATGGCGCAATCGTTTAACGGTGGTGGATCCTGGGAACGCAATATTCGCCTTACATCCATATCCACGGACGCGTCCCTCGCTCCACTTACCACCGATCCCGACGGAAATGCGACCGGCTATATGCTCGGTGACTATTTGGGTGTAGCGCAATCGACCCAGCAGAAAGTTCCGGCCGTCCCTGTCTGGATCGATACCCGCACCGGTAATTCCGATCCGTTCGTTACTCGTGTCGGAATGGCAGCGACTGGAACGTTCACAGCCTGGGAGGCGGCCAACTTTTCGCTCGCGCAAATGAATGATCCAGCAAAGGTCGCCCCGGAGGCGGATCCGGACCAGGACGGCGAGACGAATACTTCCGAGTTTTTTTCCGGTACTAACCCGAATGATCCTGCGTCGGTGGAACCTACCGGAGGCAAAGAATTAAATATTTCCACGCGGCTGCACGTGGAGACAAGCGAGCGGGTAGGTATCGCGGGCTTTGTCATCAGCGGGACCCAGCCGAAGAAGGTAATTATCCGGGCGATCGGACCTTCTCTGACGCAATCCGGTGTTCCGGGTGCGCTGCAGGATCCCACCCTGCAGTTGTTTGACGCCAACCAGAATTCGCTGGCTATTAACGATAATTGGAGGGATTCACAACAGGCGGAGATCGAAGCGAGCGGCCACGCGCCGCTGGACAATCGCGAATCGGCGATGATTGAGACGCTCGCACCTGGATCTTATACCGCCATTATCAGCGGCGTGAACAACACGACCGGGGCGGCACTGCTGGAGGTCTTTGATCTCGACCCGGCGAGCTCGGCTATCCTGACCAACATCAGTACACGTGGTGCAGTCGAGACCGGGGACAACGTGATGATTGGCGGCTTTGTCGTCGGCGGCAGTAGCGGTTCGCAAGTGCTGATACGGGCCATTGGTCCTTCGCTTACGGCGGCCGGTGTCCCTAACGCATTGCAAGATCCGGTTCTGGAACTGCATGACGGAAACGGCAATGTGATCGCGTCTAACGATAATTGGAAGGACTTGCAGCAGGGTCAAATCGAGGCGACCGGTCAAGCGCCTGTGGATTTTCGAGAATCCGCTCTTATCGCCACGCTGCCGCAGGGGAGCTGGACCGCAATTGTCAGCGGTAAGAACGGCACGAGCGGTGTCGGGCTGGTCGAAGTTTTTCGAATTCGATAGCTTCAGTGCGACTGAAGAAGCGCTGTAGCGTGCGGTGTCCCCACCGCATTTTGTTTTCATCTTATTTTCTGTTGAGGCAGCGACCGGTACAACACTGGACGACACGGAGGTCGTCCCTCCGATTTCGCCCGACACTGTAGTGCGCACCCTATAGCTCAGCGAGGAGGTTTCCCAAGTCGAGCGGGCGGGTGAACATCTCAATTTGTCCTTTACTGTTCCGGGGCCAGAGGTTCTCCGGCCGGTCCCAATAAAGTTCGAGTCCGTTCTCATCCGGATCGCGGAGATAAAGCGCTTCGCTTATGCCGTGATCACTGGCGCCGTCGAGCGATACTTTCGCCTGCTGCAAGCGCCGGAGCGCATCGGCAAGGGTTGCGCGTGTCGGATACAAGATCGCGAAATGGAACAGTCCGGTCGCATTCGGCGGCGGGGGAGAGCCGCCACGACTTTCCCATGTATTCAACCCGATGTGATGATGATAGCCCCCGGCGGCAAGAAAAGCTGCTTCGCTTCCGTACCGCTGCGTCACCTCGAAACCAAGCACGCCGCAATAGAAATCGAGCGCGCGCTGAAGGTTCGCGACTTTCAAATGGACATGCCCAATCCGTACCCGGGGATCGATTGTTGCATTCATAAGTTAGCGACTACTATGCCTCCATTCGACGTGACGAATGTACTGACAGGGATTTGCTTAACTGCAGGAGGTATATTCGCCGGCTGGCCATTTTCTAAGGAAGCGGGATGCGCCTGGCCGCGGAGTAAAGCCATCGTGAAACAATCGACAATCAGAAATCCCCAATCGCAAATTCAATCTGGGCGGTGAGGGTTTCGAACCCCCGACCTACTGGGTGTAAACCAGCCGCTCTACCACTGAGCTAACCGCCCGTGACTGCCGCCGCAGCTTACACGTTGCACGAAGTGGGGCAATGCCACGATGTTGCCACAGTGACCAAGCGCGCCGGTTGTGTAACTTTGCGCGCCCCGAACTGTGTGCCTTTACTTTGCAGACTTTAAAAACTCGACGATGGCGCGTTGTTCCTGACCGGTAATGTTGGCGCGCAGACGCATGTGATGAACGATCACGTCCCATTGCGCGTCGTTATACATTGTCGGCGGCCGAATATTGTGGCAACGCAGGCAATTATTTGACCACAGCTCTTCACCGCTAAGGCCCATGTAAGAATCGCTCGAGACTGCACCGCCCGACTGGGTGGTTGTTGTTTGATCTGCATTCGGTCCGGCAAACATATCCCAGCAGGCGGTGACGCAAATGAGCAAAATCAGAGCTGGGACGTAGTTACGATTCCTTGTCATGCCCTTTCATTAGAACCCCATGGCCGCCTGAAGAAGAAGAGCATTTCTATTAGCCTCACCGTTCGGCTGATCCCATTCATAGGCGGCTTTGACTACGGTGCTGGGACTAAGCCAAAAATCGAGACCAAGAGTCCACCGAGTTTCCTCGGGATCACCAAGTCCACTCGGGGCGCGACTTAGATGATCCCAACGAAAGATCAATTCCAGGTTCCTTAGAAAATCGTTACCTAATTTGGTAGGCCGATAGGCGAGCTCCGCGTAACCCCCATCGCGTTTAGCGGTCAACGGAAGGGGGCCAAACCCAAATGAGCCATCGGGGTCGTAGACCGCGTGATCCACGTGGCTCCATGCGTACTGCGCAAACAGATTGATACGCCCTTTCAGCCGGTCGGAATCGCGAGTAACCTCCACATCTACAGATTGAACTAACGCTTGAACGTCGGAAAAACTCGTCCCCTGAAAGCCCGGTTTGGAAGTCTCAAAGCCATAGCCCACCTCCACTCCGGGGATTGGAAGAAAACCAACTCTGCCGCCGACTGCCTTGTTGTCGTTGTTATCAGTATAGCTGTTGAAATCGAGTGTGCCCGCCGAGCGAGCATCGAACGTGTTAAGCACAGGGCCATTGGAAACATAGAAGGCGTAATTCGCGCGAGTCGGGCCGATCGGAAATCCTCCGCGCACTTGCGCGCCAACCGATATATTTGGCAGGACGCCATGGTAAACACCAAGGGGGCGATCAGGCAGTTTGTTAATCCATTGCGGCTCGAAGCGTTCGACGAAAACGTTACTCGGGCTAAAGAATTCTCCGACGCCTAGTGTTATATAATCGTTGAGGAGATACGAGAGCTGGGCGTTCACAAGGTTTACATTCGTGCCGGCGCCGCTTGGCTCGATCTCCAGCCGGCTATCGAATAAGAGTTTCGGGGTCAATTCCCAAAGAAAGATTGGATTAAAAGAAGCCGAAAACGTAGAGACTTCACCGTTACGCGCCTCAAACATACCCTCCGCCCAACCGGCAAGGAGGAACTTGGTTGTGCCGAGCAGGCCTTCCGGTTGTAGAGAGGGTAGCGCGATCTCCGATCGGACCGCCGCAGGTACGATTTCAGGCGCGACTTGCTTGTGCACGTCCGCGACGCCTTGAGTTTGAGAGCTTTCTTGCTTTGGAGCGGTTTCTCTCTCTTTCTTTATAGCATCCAGCTCTTTCTTCATTGCCAACATTTGAGTCTTGAGCTCCTCGTATTCTTTTCTTGTGACGTATCCGTCCGGCGTCGTGTCCTGGGCGCGCACCACGGGAGGAGCGATTGTTAGGAGAGCTGCTTGAATAATCGCTGCCGAATAACAACAATGAATCTTCACGTTGGCTTTACCTTCTTTCCAGCGATCGAAGATAGTTAATCACATTCCAGCGGTCGGTGGGCGATAGTCGCGTGCCGTAATTCGGCATGGGTTTTTTCCCGACGGTGATTTTCCAGAAGAGCGCCCCATCGGTTTCTTTTTGAATCAGCGGATCGGAAAGTTTGGCCGGATGAATACCAAGATCGGCTGCGTCGGGACCATCACCGTTGCCCGTCTTTCCGTGACACGCCACGCAACGCTTCACATAGATTTTTTGTCCTGCTGCGAGCGAAAGTTCGCTAGCGGCAACTAGGTTTTTCTTTTGCGCTTCTGCTGCTGAAGCGATCCACTTGTCTGTTGAACCGGGTTGTTCGCCGCTCACCGCGACGTGCGCTGAAGTAAGCAAGGCGGCGAGAAAGGCTACAATTTTCATCACACGAAAAGGCGACTGGGGAGTCATACCACGATTGGCAGAGAAATTTCGGCAGCTAGAAGGGATAGCGGTAGCTCAAAAACCCGAGGCATACGCAACTGTGGTCACGACGCGACCAAGCGTTGCTGTTAGGTGGTTGATTCAGCATCGGAGACGAAAGCGTGAGCCGACTCATCGCCTCTGAAAGAAGGGTTACAGATCGTAAAACTTCCACCAGGCTAGCAGGAGTGAATTTGAGGATCGTGCCGCTACCAAAGTTTGCCTCAAACAGATCCCCTGGCGCAGCGAGGATGTGAATTGGAGCGAGAGCCGCTGTCAAAACGCCCACGCTCGCAGGAAGATGACGCAGAGGTCTTTTTTTCATGGAGACATGGGATTCTCTTCCACTAGTCACTACGGGAAATAGAAGGCGAAGTTCCCAATTCATTAGCATCGACGACAATTTGAAGGCGGATCCACAGGGATTTTGTTGTAGCGCCGACACATTGCTGAGAACGAAGGTCTATTGCTCATGCCCGGCTATTACGAAATCGCCTTCTGCGAAAGTACTACCGTTGAAATTTGAGCTATGGCCAGCGGTGTTACTTGCCCCGGACAATGACAGTGAAACCGCCTGTCGGAAGCGTAACCAGAATAGCGGATTCGTGGTCGTCGGTGGGCGCAACACCGGTCGCCTGTAGCTCGGCTTGTTGCGTATCTTTCCAGTTGTCGTTCGAGGCGATAATTACGCCATTTGCATCGAACAACGAAAGCGTCGGGTCTTGGAGTACCCCGGTGAGATTAAACGGCGGATTACTTAAGCTGGGACCGATGGCGCGCACGACTACTGTGGCCGAGCCGCCTCCTCCCACAATGAAGCCGCCGATCATGACGTTGTCGCCCGTGCCAACAAAGCCCCGCGTGCTAATGTTGGTAAGCTCGGCGTTGACGCTCCGATCGGCGTCGTAGACTTCGACCAAGCCCACTCCGGTCCCGCCGTTCTTTCCTCGCACAATGGCGGTGTAGGCTCCGGGAGCGAGCGTCTGCAAAATGGCCGATTCGAAATCATTGGTCGGAGCCAAGCCGGTCGCAGCAATATCGGCTTGCTGAGCATCTTTCCAATTATCGTTTGTAGCGATAATGGCCCCGGTGCCGTCGTGCAGCTCGGTGGTAGGATCGGCTAAGACCCCACTGAGATTAAACGGTGGATTACTTAAGCTCGGACCGATGGCGCGCAGCACCACTTTCTTATTGTCCGGGCCGCCGATGATAAAGCCGCCGATCAGGACATTATCGCCGGTCAGCACGCCCAGGCGTGTAGAGATGTTGACAAGGGGAGAGGGAGCGGTCGCCGCCGCGACGGTAACCGTTCCCGTCATCCCAAACTCGAAGTGAGGAGTGCAAAAATAGTGAAACGTTCCCGCGTTGGGAAAGGTGAACGAAAAGGTAAAGGTGGAGCTTTTGTGTAGACCGGAATCGAACAAACCGCTGCTGGCACCATTAATACCGGACGTGACGCTATGATCCATGCCGGCGTTGGCCCAAACCCACTGCACGGTATCACCGGGTTGAATGGAAACGGAGTCCGGCGAAAAAGAAAGGTCCCCA
>JBEEIB010000120.1:0-9475 GCA_041167675.1 Verrucomicrobiota bacterium | reverse complement strand
CCTTCACGCTTGAAGACGTTAAGAAGCGTCGAGGGAGCTAGGCGGTACCTCCGATCGTGCGACAAGGGAATGATCATTGGCAAACTGGTTGCTAGTTTCGACGCTGAGAAACGCTTCAGCGTGCCTTGGGGTGACCTCTACTTAGGCGGTTTCCTGAGCTATTACCGCGGAAGCAATGCCCTCTAACGAATCCGCTTATGACCGAACTTGATAAAGACGAGCAATTTTACCGCGATACAGAGAGCATCGCCTTCCCGAAACTCGATGACCGGCAGCTCGCCATGCTGGAACCCCTCGGCGCGCGCCGCATCGTGCGGCGCGGCGAACTGGTATACAAAGCGGGCCAGCGTAATCTTGGGTTGACGGCGGTCCTGCGCGGCGTGCTGGAAGTCTTTGAGTCGCGCGACGGGCAAGAGCAAATCCTCGTGACTGCAGGCCCGCGCCGTTTCATCGGGGACGGGGCGATGCTCTTGGGCACCGCGGCGCTGGCCAATGCGCGAGGCAAAGCGGATGAGAGCGAAATTCTGGAAGTGCCCGCAGATCGGCTTCGCCAGGCGCTCGCGGAGCTGCCCGGTGTCGGCGCGCCGATCGTGCGCGCGTTCATGATGCGTCGGCAACGGTTGAAGCGGGATCGCGAGTTTGCCGGACTGCGCATTCTCGCGCCGGATGGTTCGCGAGACGGCCAGCAACTCGACGATTTTCTCGACAAAAATCATGTCCCGCACCGATTGATCGACTTTCAAAGCGAATACGGGCGCGCCTTATGCGAACGCTTGCACCTGGCGAGTCGCGATTTGCCTGCCCTGATCACGGCGAGTGGCATGCCATTGCGACGCCCGTCGTTGCGTGAAGTCGCTCGGGTTGCTGGGCTGCTCCGGCCGCTGGCGAGTGAGGAGGAGAGGGAAATCACGTGCGATCTCGCCATCGTCGGCGCCGGTCCGGCTGGTCTCGCCGCCGCGGTTTATGCCGCCTCCGAAGGTCTCAAAACTGTGGTTTTGGAAAGCTACGCACCGGGTGGACAAGCCGGATCCTCTTCGCTGATCGAGAATTTTTTCGGCTTTCCCACCGGCATCAGCGGCGGCGAGCTGACTTACGGCGCGCAAATTCAGGCCTATCGTTTTGGCGCGAGGTTTTCGACGCCCGCGCAGGCGCTCTCCCTCGCACTTACCGACGGCGAGCACCGCGCGACCCTGCAGGTGGAGGGTTGCAACGCCACCCTGCTGGCAAAGTGCGTCATCATTGCGACGGGCGCGGATTACCATCGTCTGGAGGCTGACGGCCGCGAAACCTTCGAAGGTTGCGGCGTTTACTACGCTGCCACGGCGCGCGAAGGGCAACTCTGCAGCGGCTCGACGGTGATCGTCGCCGGCGGCGGTAACTCGGCGGGCCAGGCTGCAATGTTTCTTTCCGAAGGCGCGGAGAAAGTGCTGCTGCTGATCCGCGGCGAAAGTCTTGCCAAGAGCATGTCGAGCTACCTCTCGCGCCGCGTTGAGGGGAGGGAGAATATCGAAATTCTAGCGCACACCGAGATCCGGAAAATGATAGGCGGGAAGGTTCTCGAAGCCGTCGAGTTGGAGAACGCGAAGACGCACGAACGACGAACCGTGCAGACGCCGGCCGTCTTTTCTATGATTGGTGCTAAGCCACGCACCGCTTGGCTGCCGCCCGAGATCGAGCGCGATCAAAATGGTTTCATCAAAACCGGCCACGCGGTCGTCGACGCGGCCGCGTGGAAGGGCATAGGCCGTTCTCCAGGGCCTCTGGAGACGAGCTTGCCAGGCATCTTTGCTGCGGGCGACGTGCGCTCCGGCTCGGTGAAGCGCTGCGCCGCGGCGGTGGGCGAGGGTGGAATGGCGGTCGAGGGCGTGCACGAGACCCTCAGAACTTACGCCTGAACGCGCATCGGCCTCGCAATCAAGGCAGCGAGCTGGAATGGCGCTTCGCGTTCTGTCTTATCAAACTGCACTTGCGCCAAATCCCTCTTTGACATGCTGATGGTTAAGGGGGACACGACACGGGTGCGTCGCGCGCTAACCTCGCGCAGCTGCGCGAAGGTGTCGAACAAGGCTTGGTGTAAATAGCTATCGGCTCGGGATTCAGGATGCTGTTAGGGGGGTCCATTTGACGGGCAGGTAAAATTATCGTTGTAATTGTACCACCACACAGGAATCGAACTTAGTTGGCAACCTGAAGCCTATTTATGTTGCCAGAGTCGATCGGCCAGTTTTCCCAGCTCCAGAAGCTCGATCTTTCCAGAAACCGACTGAGCACATTGCCAGAGTCGATTGGCCAGCTCTCCCAGCTCCAGGCGCTCCATCTTTTCGAGAACGAACTGAGCACGCAGCGCCGTGATCTACTCTATCATTGAGAGCTGCCGTCGACACGGCGTCGAGCCCTACATCTACCTGCGCGATGTCCTAACACGGTTACCATCGATGACTAACCGCCAGATCAAAGACGTCGTTCCCAAAGCTTGGGCCGCTACCCAAAAAACCGCTGCTGCGCGCAAAGCGGCGTTAGTGGTGTAAATGTCGTAACCGGGACCTACGACATTTACGACTTCGACCAGTCAAGAGGAAAGCTACCGGTCCTATATATGTCGCTTACTTTAATTAGTTGTCAGCGATCAGTCAAAACCAACCAGGAATAATCGAAATTTAGGGGCTCAAAACCAGCCACTTTAAGGAAAGCAAAACAGCTCCATTGGACCTAAGATAGATTTCGAATCACCCAGGGTGAGCATGTCTATTTCTAGGCCATGATAGCTCACTCCTATTTCTCCGGTTCCCAGTCCACAGCCTTTTCGTCGGTTACGCTTAGGAATTGGACAAACAGCTCACGGGCATAGAGCACGGCGAAACGATGCATTCGCAGTAAAGCCAAGGCCAACCCCAGAAGAAGCGGAAGCCACCAAACGGACAGCATTCATTCTTTTCAGGCGGAAGGATTCTCCACTAAGAAGCGGCGCTTGGGAAGCTGCGCCGCTCATTTGATATAGAGATCCTTGTGGCTCCTGGCCGACCGAGAGGGCGGAGGCGCGCCTGGGAGTAGTTTATGGCCGAGAATTCTGCGAATGAAGATGTCATCAGAGAGAGTTTGTCTACTCCATCGAATATTTTCGCGGTTTCTGGCGATCCAGCTTTTTGGCTATGTCTGACGCACATACCCTCTCTGGCTCTCTGACGGTTGTTGTTAGACCTTCGCGCTGCAATCTGGTGGCCAACAAACAGGGACTTTCGAGCCGGGCAGGGAGAGGACTGCAAAAGCGGGCATAACGCTTGATGTGTGCCTTTGTGCTTCAGCTCCCACTCTAAACGGCGGTCACCGCCTGGCCATATCCTGACCAATAGGAGGTCCGCTCCGTGGCGAAGCGCACCCATTGTGAACTTCGCACCTTTTCCTTCTTTGTGACGAGAGACGCGTCTATTGATGTCTGGCGACCAACCAATGTAATGCCTCGCTCGCCCGAACGGTTTCGTGAAATGGAGTTCCCGGGATTTTTCACCGAGGCAACACCTTCGATTATCCAATTGTCACCTTGTTTAAGGACAAAGGTCACTTCGACGTCCACATCAACTTTATGCGCCGATTCGCGGTTGAGGACGAAACGCCAGTAAGCCCAGACTCCTCCACCAACCAAAGCCACCGATGTAATTATGGACTGGATCGACGCAGTAAAGTTTTTAAATGACTCGTAATGCACGCGGCAGGTTTTATCAGCTAGCCATTATCCAGCGTGCGTAATTTCCCTTTCTTAAGTTCTCCCCAGATTGCCGGTAGTAATCGTGACAAGTCGGCGATAGGTGACCTCGAGCTCACGATGGAGTTGAACCATGTCCCCCTCAACGTGGAGAACCGAGAAAGCCTCGGACTAATGCAGCAATCTCATCTGCAGCCGTGTCCAACGCAAAATGACCCGCATTGAGGACATGGACTTCGGCTTTCGGCACGTCGCGGCGATAGGCCTCCGGTTCCGAAAGCTCGAAAGACAGATCGTATTTGCCCCAGAGAACGAGAAGTCGAGGCTGCTTCTCGCGCATCCAGGCCTGCCATTTCGGGTAGGCGTCCACATTCGTGCGGTAATCGTAGAAGAGGTCGCTTTGAATGTCGGCCTGGCCTGGCTGATTCAGAAAAGCAAATTCATCGGTCCAGAGATCTGGGTCATAACGTTCTACGTTGGGATCGTTCCCGATATGGCGCGTCCGGGTCGTCGCCAGCGACAGGAGATTTGTGCGAAGCGTGCTTTCGTTGCCAGCGCGATCGGCCCAAAAGGCCCGCCGTGTTTTCCAATTCGCCCCCAGACCTTCGTTGTGCGCCACAGCGTCCTGGATGATGAGAGTCTCGATCCGATCCGGATGGGCCAAGGCCATGCGAAAACCCACGGGGCCTCCGTAATCCTGCATGTAAAGCGTGCAGCGCGAGAGCCCGAGAGCTTCGGTGAAGTGATTCATGATCTCGGCATAGTGATCGAAGGTATACGCGAATATTTTCGGGTCCGGCCAGTCGCTGTGGCCGAAGCCCGGGTAATCGGGCGCGACAAGGTGATACTGATCGGAAAGCCGGGCGAACAAACTCTCGAACATCCGCGATGACGAGGGAAGTCCGTGCAGAAGGAGAAGCGTCGGCGCGTCTTTCGGCCCGGCCTCTCTGTAAAAGATGGAGAGCCCATCGATCTGTTTCGTGCGATAAAAAGTCTGGTGTTCCATGGGAGGTTCCTTTCCTTGGGTTTGAGCCAGCAGTTGAAATGATGCGAGCATGACAGAGAACTCTAAAGCCATGTGGGTTACCTGCGAGCATCGGATCCAACGGGGCGATCTGAAAAAGGGCATAGCCCCTAAGCCGCCTTCCGCGCGAGTACCTTCAGAAGCGCTTGGGCTGCGGCGGTCGACGATGCGGGATTTTGTCCCGTGATGAGACGACCATCGACGATCGCAAGGCTTTGCCAATCGGCTGCTTTTTCATAGAGGCCGCCCAGTCTCTTAAGCTCATCCTCGACCAGGAACGGCACAACATCGGTGAGGTGAACTGCTTCCTCTTCACCGTTGGTGAAACCGGTCACGCGCTTCCCCTTCACAATCGGAGCGCCTTGGTAAGTAACCCGATGGAGTACAGCGGGTGAATGGCAGACCGCAGCGACCGGCTTGCCGGAATTATAGAAAGACTCGATCAAGGCGATTGAATCGGTATTATCGACAAGGTCCCACATGGGGCCGTGTCCGCCCACATAGAATACGGTGTCGAAATCTTCCGCCTTCATCTCGGCAAGCCTGACCGTGTGGGCAAGCGTCTTTTGCGCTACCTGGTCCTGCTTGAATCGCGACATCGCGGGGGTCTGATTTTCCGGCAAATCGCTCTTTGGATCGATCGGGGGCTGCCCGCCTTTCGGTGAGGCCAGCGTCAGCTCGACGCCAGCGTCCCTGAACACAAAGTAGGGGGCGGCGAATTCCTCAAGCCAGAAGCCGGTCTTGCGGCCAGTGTTGCCCAGTTGATCGTGGGATGTCAGTACCATTAGTATTTTCATGCTCTTTTTCCTTTGTCTTTTATTGGACTCTCGTTCGTGTTTCTAACTTTCGGAGCCTCAGCTAGCCAACTGACCCACATGGTATCCGAGCCGATTTTCAACATCACCTGGCTTATGGAAACCGCGCTCTATCAATGCCTTTATCCTGGCCTGGCTGGCGGGACGCCCGAGCGAAGCGAGGCACGCATCCCACCCGGCACCGAGCTCGACGTCCGGCGGCAGGCTGGTGTTGACGAAGCGCTTGGTGTTGGCGATCGCCCATTTGTCGAACCTGGAGATCCGGGTTGCGAGCGCCTCAACGAACGCGTCTAGATCGGCGTCTGGCAAGGCGCGATTAACGTACCCGTAGGCCTCGGCCTGGTCTGCCCTGATGTCTTCCGAGCTCAAGAGCACCTCGAGGGCGCGGTTTCGGCCGATGAGCTCGGGCAACCGGGCCATGGGGCCACCGCCGGGGACCATCCCCACGCCCACCTCCCATTGCGAGATGATGGCCTTTTCGCGGCTGGCGAAACTCATGTCGCAAGCGAGCGTGATCTCGCTACCGTTGCCCGTCGCCCGGCCGCGGATGAGGGCAATGGAGGCGACTGGCAAGCGGGTCAGACGCACGAGAAAGTCCGGCCAGGGCGGCAAGCCTGTGGGACCGGGCGGGAGCGCGGTCAGGTCATCCAGCTTGGCCAGGAAATCGGAGTGATTCAGGAAGTAGTCGTCGACCGCGCTGTCGAAGACCACGACCCTGACATTCTCGTCGGCCTCCAGAGCGTTGATGACTTCCTGAAACTGCCGGACCATTTCCGGTCCCATAACGTTGATCGGTGGGTTGTCGATTGTGACACGCCAATAGGCGGGCGACTGCCGGGTCAGGCGAAGCTGTTCGGGTTTCATAGATGCATTCACTGTTGTCATTGGATTCTCGTTTGTATTGGATAGTGTCCGGAATGGGTTGATTGCCCTTAACGCTTTCTTGAGGTCTGACTTATTTGTTTGTCGCCTGGAGCTGGTTAATTACGGCCACGCCGGCCTTGCTGACGATCTCGTCCTGGGAATCCGTGCCTCCCGAACAGCCGATTGCGCCGATAATCGCTCCCTGGTCGATCAGTGGAATGCCACCGCGAGACGCGATAACTCCATCGAACGCGAGCAGATAGTTGAGATGCATCCGCTGGATACCGTCCTCGAAGATCCTGGTTGGGCGCCGAAAGGTCGTGGCTGCTCGCGCCTTGTGTTCCGCTATCTGAATTGAGGCAAGCATCGCGCCATCCATTCGCTGGAAGGCAACTAAGTTCCCCCCGGAATCGGCAACTGCTACGCTCATCTTCCAATTCCGCCCGCGTCGCCTCTGCCACGGCGGCGTGAATAATTGCTTGAGCTCGGGCTAGTGATATCGGGAGCCCATAGGGCACATCGAATGGTATTTCGTCTGGGACGACATCAAGAGGACTCGACGCCGCGAGCCTTGATTCATTGGCGAGTTCTGTTTTATCGCTTGACATATTATTTTCCTCCGACGGGTTAGAAAGTTATCAATCAAAATGACATGCACTGGCAGTGCATGGCCTAGCGCGGGATTTGACTCAGGTAGTATCCGAGCCGATTTTCGACATCCCGGCTTTTGGAGAATTCTTTATGATTCGATCTCAAATACCGTCTCAACCATGACCGGTGTGCCAATGGGCGCGCTGTACACGCCGTACACGAGACGGACATGTCCCGCCTGAGTGCCGAAAAGTTGGACAAAGAGGTTCGAGGCGCCGTCCGCGACCGCGGCGTGCTCAACAAATTCCTCCGTTGTCGTTACGAGAACGGAGAGTTTAACTAACTTTTTGAGCCGGTCTAAATCGCCGACATGTTCTTGGGCTGCTGCCAAGGCATTTAATGCAGCCAAGCGGGCAGCCTCTTGGCCCTGCTTAACCGAAAGGTTCGCACCGAGGCGCCCAGAGATCGCCAGCTTGCGATCAACGAGCGGCAATGTGCCGCTTAAAAAGAGCAAGGATCCAACCTGAGACACCTCGACATAAGCTCCCAAAGGGGATGGTGGCGTCGGCAGAACCACGCCTAATTCGCGCAAACGCGAACCCGGCTTAGCAACCGTAGAATTATTACCGGCCGGCATGGATCCCTCCATCCACTCGGATGTTTTCGCCCGTTACGAACGTAGCGTTCTGAAGATAGAGCACTGCGTCGATGTTAACTAACAGGTCGATACGGCGGAAATGCCCAATTGCCGCTGCCGCTACTGTGACGGTGGTTTCCTTCTTACTGATATCACCATCGATCAGCACGAGATCGGAAGACGCTTTTAGCTCCTTAGACTTGCTGATGCTCAGGGACGTTCCCCCCACGTCGTAGCCGTGTTTGATCAGCGCTTGCGTAACTCCGAGGCCAATTCCACTGGAAGCGCCCGTTACAATTGCGACCGGCTTTTGCGTGTTGTTCATACTGTTTTCGTTCTAATGGCGATATTTTCGAGAGAATCAAGCTCAAATCCGGCATAAACAGAGCTCCCTACGGGCTACCCCCATTTATTCCGTCTTTGAGCTTGAGCTCGCCTCCGCTCCGCACTGAATGGTAACCGTATTTTGCTTTTGATTAATGCTTGCTCGTTCCTCGCTCTCAAAAATCGAAACCAAAAAAAGGATTTGCAAGATTAGAAGGTTGTACCTGATGGACGAGCTTTCATTTTCTGGCCAAACGACCTTGGCCGGAAAGATGGTAGTGCGGCGGCAATGCGTGGTGTTAGGAGCACCCGGGTTCACTTAGAGGCCAGCTCAAAGAACCGTTCTAATATGATAACTCCGAAGCTACTCTGCAGCCCCGCTTTTGAATGTCGTCACAAGTTCGGCGCGCATTGAGGTGACACCAAAGTGATACTGCGGCTCGATTACTTTGCGATCTATTCAATTCACGATAGCAAGTCCCAGCTCCCTAGCCGCTCGCAACAGCGGACGGTCTCGCGTCCAGAGTCTGGCAGGCGACAACAGGGTAGAACCGATAAGCAGGACGTCTGTCCAGCCAAGGCCTTTTCCCCATAGCCGCCTGTCTTCTATTAGCCGTAGCGCTTCAGCAGGCGACACCTCCGCTGCGGGAGGTAGTGCAGACCAAAGTGAAAGCAATTCTCGACGATTCGGCAGAGTTCCGCAGGCCAACTCACCTAGAACGGCTGAGTGCATGACCACTTCCGAGGATTGCAGCAGCCTGACGAGGCCTAAGTCCGAGCGGTGCAAGTGATCGATCCACACAGAGGCATCGACCAACACGTTCATCTCTGACTTCTTTCGATGCTCCGTCGTCTCCGGCCTGCTTTGGCCGACCGCGCTGTGCCGCCGAGCGCGGCTAAACGGAGCGCAGCTTCGCGTTGAATCAGTGCTTCGAGTCCCAAATGAAGCAAGCGCGTCTTCTCGTTGATCCCGGTATATTCCCGGGCTTTAGCAACCAGATCGTCGTCGAGAATCACTGTCGTCCGCATGCATATGACTATGCATCATGTATATGCATGTCAACCCTAAACGTCACAACACTGGTTCGGGAATGAGACGCCCAGGGGCCGCAGAGGAGCTGCGCCCCGCGCAGACTAGCTGAAACGGCGGGTTGGGTCGACAAGGAGGTGCTTCGAGCCTATTCGAAGCACCGGTTTGTTGATCCATGACAGTCTACTTTCTTCATTGTTTTGTTTTTCTGATGAAGTTGTTCAGATAGCAATCCGCTCAATCTCATCGAGCGAAATTTCATCCTGCCGGCGGTCATAAAGCTTGGTCGTCCGCGGCGATTCATGGTTGGCGATTTGCTGCGCGATTTCCAACTTGCCGCTGTTCTTTAGATACGCCGTGATGCCGGTCGCGCGGAAGGTGTGATTGCCAATCCGCGTTTCGATGCCAGCCGCTTTCGCGCGCCGGCGGATGATGCGGTGGGCGTCCTGCTGGAAGAGGGGATTGGTTGTAAGCTGACCGGTCTTGCGGC
>JBEEIB010000119.1:0-2712 GCA_041167675.1 Verrucomicrobiota bacterium | reverse complement strand
GCGCTTGCCAGACCGTTTGCAAGTCATCGGCGAGGGTCACGAAAGAGACCGCTGAGAGTTCCGACCGAGGGGACGCCGCCCTATCGTGAGCGGCAATCGCGCCTCCATCTCGCTGACGCGTGTCAATGCCCGGTTCCAGCGCAGTTCCAGCTCTGCCGCCACCAGACGATTGGCGGAATCGGTCGCGTCGTATTGTCGGAAGGCGCGATCGGCGGTATAGCGCATTGCTTCCAGGTCTCGGACCAAGGCGTCGCGGACCTCGTCGCGACGCGCCGCTTCTTGCGCATCGGCCTCGATCGCTGCGGCAATGGCGCTTGGTTCGACAACTTTCAGGATCGCCGCTTCAATGGCATCGTCCATTCCGGTCGATCCCCGCCCGCTCACTGGGCGAGATAGACTTGTCGGGTTCGCAGCTGACTCGCCGCTGGAGGAAGACGGATTCGAACTCTCAGTCCCGCTCCGGCAGAAAGGGCTACGCCGTCGGGAACGACAGGATCAGGCGGTCAGGCTCGAAAACTGACACAAGATCTTTTAGGACACCGCGTTTCGTAGCTGACGCACGCGATCCTGGTGCTGCCTAACTCCTTCGTACTGGCGCGCCACAACGGACCGAATGTCAGGCGGCAGATCCTTCGCAAGCGCTTCCTCATAAGTTTGTCTGGCGACATCCTCGCCACGCTCGCACTCGGCCAGAACGGCGGCTTCGTCCATCCCGGTGATCGTCGATTTGATGTCGACCCAAGCGTGATGCAGCGCGCCGGGGTATCAAAGGCGTTTTAAGCGCTGCCGGCAGTACGGCACCGAGCGCGCGGGCTCGCGCCAGCATGGCTGCCGCGGGACAGGCGCAATACGTGGTCGCACGTATTGTCTTGGCTCACCAATAAAACAAGTCTTTGGGAAAAGCCCACTAAGAACGCGGCTTTGAGAAAAAATGATACGTGTGTGAGGTGGTTCACACCGGTGCTTGATACCGGGGTCTATATTCCGGAACGTTGTGGTTAATTCAGATGGAGGACATCATGGCTAACCCAGGTCAACCCACAATCCGCCGCGGTGCAGAGGGCGGAGTCGTCCGACGCCTTCAACGGGCGCTGCATCGCACTCCAAACCCCGGGATCACGATAGATGGGGTATTCGGTCCTCAATTAGAGGCTCAGGTGAAGCTCTTTCAGCAAGTATCTGGGCTAGCTGTCGACGGCGTCGTCGGTCCACTGACCTGGGCCAAGCTGCCGGATGGCGGACCAATGCCCCTTCTCAAGCAAGGATCCGACGGGGATGTGGTTAAGCACTTACAACAGGTGCTCACAAACGGAGCCCCGGGTAAGTGGGTAACGACACCACAGGGGATCGACGGCAAATTCGGGCCCCATACAAAGCAGTCAGTTGAGGCCTTTCAGGCCTTCGGTGGTGTTACGATCGACGGCATTGTTGGAGACCATACTTGGGCAGTCTCGTTGGGCGCGGCAGGCGCCACGCTAGAGAGCGCGGTTGGCCTCGGCTTCGTTATCGGTTGACATAGCCGGAGCCTGGCTCGGACCGGGTCCCGCTGGTGGCGGGTGTAAGGCCGCTTACGGAAGGGGTGCGGGAGTCTGCAGCTGACTCCCGCACTTTTTTCATCGGTTCCATTTGTATGGGCGAAAACCACGCCATCTAAGAGCTAGTTTACGTCAACCTTTCATGAGGGCCAAGGAATGATGCAGAACGTCCGAATCAATATTCCGGGCGGTCAGGGAGGTACCACGCATATTCACTGGCGGCTCAGTGTCTGACCGAAAAAGAGTTGAGTGATTTCGGTAAGTTGTGATTCGATGATTGCATCGTCAGCTTCCCCAATGCAGAGCCGAGCGCGACGAGGCGCTGCAGCGGGCCCGAAGGGGCGGAGCGCATCGTTGGTGGTAAATTGTAGGGTCTGGGAGATCATTCAAGCTGGCCCAGTATCGAAGCGAGCGGCAGTAATCCGAGATGCCACGCGCTGAGCGGACGGTGGTAGACCTCCAAGGCCAACGACTAAAACTAAAGCCAGGCCCAGTGATATTCTATCGTTATGTTTTGTCCCTCGACATAACCGGCTTCGTTCAGTCCTTGGCGGAACGCGTCCACAATCGGTTCATTAGGAACATTCGCTAACGGCGAAAAGTTAGGGTTTCCGACGCTTGAAGCAAACCGCAAGTTCCGCTAGGCGCGCATTCGAAAGGAATGCGGACCGGGAACCGATCCGAAGCTCCATCACAACCTTCGGTCATTATTTACAGCGGGGAGGCTCTATCTTGACGATGAGCTTAGGCTTCGCTTTGTCAGCGGTCCAGGACGAAGCGGGAACCAAATCCACGTGGTCATTGATCCCAAGCGTGTGAAGCCGTACGTATCTCTCAACCCGCTCTTTTTTTGAGATAGACGGGTTCTCCAAGAAATTTTGCTTGGCCTTTTCACACTCAGAATCAATGCTGTCCAGCGGAGCCTCAACCGTGCCAAGATCTTCATGAAGAATACCCGAACTCTGAGACCATTCAACGACAGAAGAGCCTTGAGCGTTGGCCTCCATGCCTCGCTGGATCAAAAGACAATGAGTAACACAATTTGCAAGCGCGCTGAAAGGAGGTGAAAGAATTAATGCTCCCACGGCTATTGTGCATTTGCATAATAAAGTTATTTTAGATCGATTTCGAAAACCTATAGGCGCACACTTTAAGTCTGCCGGAGAAGCGGACATGG
>JBEEIB010000118.1:0-6771 GCA_041167675.1 Verrucomicrobiota bacterium | reverse complement strand
CGTTCTCGGTCTCGGCAATGTCGGCGGCGCCGTGGCGCAAATCGGCAAGGCATTCGGCATGAATGTGATTGCCTGGAGTCAGAATCTGACGGCCGAGCGCGCAGCGGAAGTGAGCGCCGAGTTGGTCCCCAAGGAGGAGTTGTTCAGGCGAGCGGACGTCGTTTCCGTCCACGTCGGCCTCAGCGATCGGACGCGCGGTCTCGTCGGCGCCCCTGAGTTCGCGCTTATGAAACCCACGGCCCGCCTGGTGAACACGTCTCGCGGACCGATCGTGGTAGAGGCGGATCTAATTGGCGCGCTCAAAGCCCGGAAGATCGCCGGTGCTGCCATTGACGTCTTTGACCAGGAGCCGCTACCGCTCGACCATCCGTTCCGGACGTTGGCGAACCTGCTGGCCACGCCACACATCGGCTTCGTCTCGCGCGGCCTTTACACTCGCTTCTATCAGGACACGGTCGAGAACATCCGCGGTTGGCTCGACGGCCACGCAATAGGCAGCTGACGCGTCCTGCAGGCAGTCCCAGGAAGTAAAACATCAGGATCAAATAACAATAGTAATCGACATTGTGACAAATGGCAGGTCAGGTGCCCCTCGCCTCACCCTCTACCCCAACCGGACCAATCCGGGATCGCCGCAGGGCAGCGCCCTCGCCGCGAAACGCGCAACTTGAAAAGAGTCTCATCCATGAAACCTATCCAATCCATAAAAGCCATCCAGTATCGCGCCTACGGCGGCTATGCGGAGAACAAGTTCGTCGATCTTCCGGCACCGGCTGCGAGCGACGGTCAGGCACTCGTGCGGATGCACACGGTCGGGATCAATCCGCTGGATAACACCTTTCGCTCCGGCCACCATTATGCTGCCACGCCTGAGAATTTGCCGCGGGTTGGCGGTCAGATGGGGGCAGGCATAGTGGTGGAGACAAAGAGCTCCAGCTTCAAAGTCGGTGACCGCGTGTTCGTCACCGGGCCTGGCTTCGGCATTATTGCCGACGGCACTTGGCGAGAACTGGTCGCTGCACCCGCTGCCGGCCTGATGCCAATCCCCTCGCATATCGACGATGATCACGCTGCTGCCTTCCTCGCCGGTGCGGGCTATCTGACGGGGTATCTCGTGCTGACGGAGTTTGTTGCCTTCAAACCCGGGCAAAGCGTGCTTGCTCCCGGTATAGGTGGCGCGGTGGGTATGGAGAGTGTGCAGATTGCGCGCAAGCTCGGCGCATCACTCGCGATTTCCACCGCCAGCACTAGCGCGAAAGCGGAGAAGGCGCATGCTGGCGGCTACGAGCACGTCATCGACCTCTCGCGCGAGAGCCTGCGAGACGGCGTGATGCGGCTGACCGGCGGCAGGGGTGTGGACGTCATTATCGATGGCGTGGGCGGAAAGCTCACGGGCGAGGCGCTTGGTTGCCTGCTTCCCGGAGGGACGTATGCGGTGGTCGGCTACGCTGGCGGTCGCGAGGCGAGCATCAACCTCACCGACATCATCTGGAAGGCGGCTAAGGTACGTGGCTTCACTTTTAGGGCCTTCGCGCAGGAGACGCTGGCCGCAGCGCAGAAGAGACTCATCGGCTATCTGTCAGAAGGTGCGATCCAGCCAACCATCGCCAAAGTGTTTCCGCTCTCCGATGCGGCGGACGCGGTTCGCCACCTGATCGAGGATCGGCCGTTTGGCCGCGTGCTGATGCGGGTGGGGGACTGAGGCCAGGATGCGAGACGCATCAGCGGGCGTCGTGCGTTCGTAACGAACCGATTGGTTTTTACGTCTACGTTGAACGAGATTCCGCAACCACTGGGTAAATTGAAGGGAAAAGTGGCAGTCATCACCGGCGGCACGGCCGGGATAGGGTTAGCCGCAGGCGGACGGCAAAGCCGAAATGCAACGCTGCCCACGAGCAAAGACACACGAGCGTAATCGCGGCCGCGGCCAATCGAAGCTGCCCTCTCGCGTCGGCGCTTGCTTGTGCCACCGCGTCGCCGCGATCAAAGACGACCAGCGCCCAACCCGTTTCGCGCGGTCCCATAGCGAATGGATATGCACCGAATAGCATCGCTCCATCAGCACTGCGGCTTTGCCGATGCCCGGCATTTTCGTCCGCATTCACCGCAAGCTTCATGGCTGGGGCCAGCGCAGTCTCACGCGCCAGATGACCCACCCACTGCTTATCCGAGTCGTCAATGACGACACCGTTTTCATCCACGAGCGCCACCGCCTTCAGCCACGGTTGGCGCGGCCGCGCGACAACATCTTCCGCCAGAGATACAGGTTCAAAGCGCTCGATCTGCTTCGCGCTCCGCCTCGCCAGTCGCTCGCCGACAGCATCGGCCTGCGCTTGCACGTACTTGAGGTTGCGGGAAAGATCATTGGCAAGATTGAGTTCGTAATCGAGCCACGTGGCGGCGAGTCCGCAGACCAGCACGAGCAATGGTACATAGTAACGGACGGGTGGCGGAAAGGGCATGGCATATTCTACGGACAGAAAAAACGCAGCCGGCCACAAGACGACATTTTCTGGTGACCGGCTCTGCCTGTGCTTGTGACTAGGTCACAACCTTATTTTCGCGGCTCTGCAACTGGTGGCGACGCTTTTTCAGCCGAACGGCTTCTTTGACCAAGTCAGCGGCAAAAGAAGAGGCCGGCCTCCAAGTCTGGCGTCCTCGTTTTCTGAGGAACACGTATTGCGTCGGAGTCATGATTTGTTAGAAGTTAGGCCCCGCTGCGGACGTATCAAGGCCTCGGGCTGATAGCCAGGCGCAATTACGGCGATCAGACCGTCATTTTGTGTAGGGCGCTAATGATATAACTGGCAATGGCAGAATACAGGTAAGTCCATAGATGATTGAAACAACTGATTTCCATGGCTGAGGCCAGTACGGCGTTTTTCCAGCAAATTGCGATATTAAAAAAATTAGCCAGATGGAGGAAAATGAAAACGCCCAGATCCCAGCCATGAACCAGCAAAGCTTGGTTGTGGCCGCAGCACCTATCCAATTAGCGAAGTGTTTACCTTTCCAGAATGTCCCAAAGACCAAAAACACTATGAGTATGGCCGTCATTTTCACCGTTGGCGCTTAATGTCGCGGCTCTGCGATTGGTGACGATGCTTTTTCGGCGGACGGTCTTTTTGCGCTATTTTGCGGTCATTTCCAATGGCAAGGGTGAAGCCATTCTGAAAAGCCAGGAAGCCGATCAAGTTCGCTGATTCGGCCCGCTTAAACACTGTTGCTGCGAGATCGCCAGAGAGATAATTATTCGTTCGTAGCCCGAGGCGTAGCGTGCGTCTATGAGTGAAGAGTGAGGAATTCACCATCCTTTAAGCGCAGCATCGATCACGGCCATTATGTAATCGAATTGCACGTCTGGCGGACCGCGGACAGTTGTACGTTCGCTACATTCATTTACGAGAAAGCAGCCCGGCGACTTTTGCGACATTTCACGGGTTCGGATGAAAACGAAGTTATTCAGCAAGCGCTGAAATGGTGCGATGAATAATAGAGTTTTCACGTGCCGCCGTGTGACCGTATCGCGCCGCCATTAGCCAACGAATCGCCCGGCAAGATAGCTCTAAAAAGCTTTCTCTGGATGGCCGAGCGGTCGATTGGGTTCTGCCATGCCATGACGGTCCAGAAGTCACCTCGTTGGTTCTGACAGATCCGCAATCCGCTTACCGTGAATTCTATATCGGCTTTTGGGCTGTGTTTCCGACTCTCCAGTGAGTTCGAAGCCGTTCTCCGTTTCTCTACCCTCGAGGTTAACTGTAGATCCACTAACCGAGTGAGGGTTGTAGGCGTGTCAAATATTGCTGGAAACCGATGTGTCCAGTAATACGACCTTCGCGAACGGTGAATTCCCCAAAGAAGACGCCATCTTGATCAACCCCTTTGAAGACGCCGGAGCGCACCATAGTTATCCCGTAGCCGTTTGGATATCCTGGTTTGAAATCGACTCTATAGATTCCGTCACGCATCTGCACGCAGCTCGCCAAATGGCGGAGCAGCAATTTGAGGCTGCAGGAGCTTTTGAAAAAGGAGATGCTAACCTGGTGGCTTTCGGTCGTTCATTTCACCGCGAATCCTGACCTGCGTGAGTGCATCAAGCTTGGGCTTCCGCTCACCCCTATGATCGCGCGACGATTGAAAACTTACTAGGATCGTTTATAGGCCCGTTTGGCGGCCTGTCCGCTACACCTGACTATTGCGGCTTTGAGTGGAGGAGACTCGGCCGGTTCCCCATTCATCCCGCGAAGCCGGGGAGACTCGGCGGTATTGGCGTAAAAAGCGATGAGCTTTCCGGCTTCATAGCGGTATGGCATACTGGCCTATGCCCGATAAATCGATTTCAAAGAGATTGGACGGTTGCGAAAAAATCCTCGTCAAGCATTCCGAACGGCTTCGAGATTTGGAAGTAATGAAGAAATCCTTTAAGTTGCTCGCCTCGCTGCGGGAAGATTTTGAGCTCGTGGTTCAGTTCAGCGATGTTGCTTGCCGCCAAATAGCACTTCTCGCGAGTGGGGGTGGCCCCGTAAATGTCGATCCGGCGTTACGCAAGAGATGCCGCGCGTTTATAAAGAGGTATGGTCTCGGTTCGTAAACTTTCTCCATCCTTACGCGTGCCCTAAAGCTGATTAGCGTCCGGTCTTGCCTATGAGGGCGGACGACTGTTAATAGGATCGACCTGGATACTTCTGTTAAATGCCCCGATGGCTTTTGCGACTTTCTTTCGAAGTACTGAGTGTCAGGTAACCGAGGAATGTATTATGTCCCGGTACCTCGAAGACCCATCTTTAGGCTGGTAAATCTTTACCAAGTTGTTGCTCAGCGTTGGCAAACTCATCTCAAGCACGAGACGATAAATCGTGGCCGGAACTGTCCGATGGGGCTCTATTTCAGGAAGGACCCGACAACGGCGATGGCGACCGCAACCATCAGGATACCAAGCACGCCGGGGGAGACTCAGTCAGGATCGGTGAGCATGGAGTGATGGAAGCGCGAAGCGTAGGCTAGATTTTAGCTTGGACTGCAAGACCCAGGGAATGTTAAGTAAACGCGAGTAGCGTTGAAAGCGCGGCGGACATCGTTGGATCAATTTTCGGGAGCAATATTCAACGCTGCGACAAGTCCACCTGGCGGTTGAGACGGAGGCGACTAGTAGCCCGCGGCGCGGAGAATTTAATTCCGAAGGGGGTAGAGCAATCTTCCCGCTTGCAGCAAATCCTGGTGCGCCTAATGTCGCGGGGCGTCCCGTGATCTGGCATCAGAACGGGACGTTTGGTGTCTGAGCTATATGGCCAATACAGTTTTAGTGGGCGCGCAATGGGGCGATGAAGGAAAAGGCAAGGTCATCGACTATTTGACAGAACAGGTTGACGTCGTCGTCCGAAGCCAGGGGGGTAACAATGCGGGTCACACGGTAGTGGTAGGTGAGACGACCTATATTCTGCGGCTTCTTCCTTCGGGAATCCTTCGTCCGAACAAGATCTGCATTATCGGCAACGGCGTTGTGATTGATCCGATCTCATTGTGCGAAGAGATCGCGGAGCTGGAAGGGCAAGGGATTCAGGTCAGCGAACAAAATTTATTAATCAGTGAATCAGCTCATTTGGTATTTCCATACCATCGCCTCATCGATGAGCAGCGTGAGGTAGCCCACGGAAAAAATAAGATCGGGACCACGAAGCGCGGGATCGGACCGGCGTACGGCGACAAGGTAGCTCGGGTTGGAATTCGTGTGGGAGATTTGCTGCAGCCCGAGCTTTTTGAGGAGCGCTTGTTCGCGCGAGTGCAAGAAGCAAACTGGTTGCTGGAGCATTTCGGCGGACAATCGGTCGATCCAAAGAAATTGCTTATGGATTACCTGGGAGCCGGAAAGCGCTTGCGTTCGATGCTGACGAATACGGTGCTCGAAATCCACCGGCTGATGAATCAAGGAAAACAAATACTTTTTGAGGGGGCTCAAGGGACCTTTTTAGACATCGATCACGGCACTTATCCCTACGTTACGTCGTCGAACACGACCGCCGGAGGCGCTTGCACGGGAGCCGGCGTGCCTCCGAACCGAATCGATCGCGTCGTTGGCGCGATGAAAGCATATACAACTCGGGTGGGAGAAGGACCTTTTCCGACCGAAGACGAAAGCATTTCAGACTTGTTGCATGGGATGGGGCGCGAATTCGGTGCGGTCACCGGCAGAGCTCGGCGCTGCGGCTGGTTCGACGCGGTCGCTACTCGGTTTGCGACGATCGTTAACGGAATCGACCAGCTCGCGGTCACAAATCTCGATGGCCTGGATGGCTTGGAAACGCTCAAGATTTGTATCGGCTACGAGTTGAACGGAAAACAAATTGAATTCCCGCCCGCATGCGTTCGGCAATTCAATCGTTGCCAGCCGATCTACATCGAAATGCCCGGTTGGAAACGGTCTACTGCCGGCGCACGTACTTTCTCCGACTTGCCGATCCCTGCGCAGAATTATCTGCACAAAATCTGCGAATTATCGGGAGCGAAACTGATGTTGGTCGGAGTGGGACAGAAGCGGGAAGAGACGATTCTGGTGTAGGGTCGGGAATCAGTGATCGGTGGTCGGCATTGTCTGCGTGTCTCCGGTATATGTCCGGTAGCCGTCAATGGGCCTAAGATAAGGCGTTGGCGGAGCCGCAATGCGCCCGCGAGGCCCCATCGTGGTAGATGCCATGGGTATTGCCAGGCTGCTGGATGAACAAGCAACCTGACAATAAATGAATAAACAAACAACCCCATCGGCACTCACCTCTT
>JBEEIB010000117.1:0-5833 GCA_041167675.1 Verrucomicrobiota bacterium | reverse complement strand
GCACACAAGCTAATGCGCTACATCCGCAACTACAACAAGACTGCGACCCCGATCCGTTGGATCTACAAGAACGTCGGTCATAGAATCGCACCTGCTGCTATATGAGTCTCAGACTTGGTGCACTAGCAAGACTCCTGCCAGGATGATTCGTTTGGATAAGTGACGGAGGACCTACAGAGGTTTGCGAACCACGAATGTACGCGCTCAGAGCGCTAGCCGCCACGTTCTTTTCAGTAGAGAAAACGAAGCTGTCCTCAAACGACTTTGCTTGATCGAAAGAATCGATTGCAAGAGATCGGCAAGTCTTTAGATGAGTTGCATGAGCGAGACCATCGTTATCGAAGCGGCTGGTTCAACCACCCCGTTCCCCCATTTTTGGGAGCACATGTTTGGCTCCTGTCATGCTTCGGTGACCCTTTGCGAGGACTGGCGAAACGACTTGCGGATGCTCAAAGAAATCGTTGACGTAAAATATGTCAGGTTTCACGGCATCTTTGAACGGTCCGTGGGCATCTACGACCGCGAAGACAAAGACGGTAATGTGGTATTGAATTTTACCCGCGTCGATCTGATCTATGATGGACTACTCAAGAACGGTGTGCGTCCCTTCGTCGAACTCGGGTTCATGCCGGAGGAGCTTGCCCAGACGCAAGCCGTTCATCCTTTCTGGTATCATCCCATCGTGGCTCCTCCCCGGGATCCGCAGAATTGGTATCAGCTTATCTTTCTGTTCGCTCAACACCTGGTTGACCGATACGGCCTAGCCGAGGTCTCCGATTGGTACTTCGAAGTTTGGAACGAGCCGAATATCGATTTCTGGGCAGGCGAGCCCAAAGAAGAAACCTACTACGCCCTTTACGACCTAACGGCACGCGCTCTCAAAGCGGTTAGCCCTCTTTTGCGAGTAGGCGGACCGGCTACCGCGCAAGCTGCTTGGGTAGATCGTTTCATCCAGCATTGCGACGAAAACGATGTGCCAGTTGATTTCGTCTCGACGCATATCTATCCAAACGACACGGCGCTGAATGTCTTTGGGAAAGAGGAAAAGATCCCGCAATCGGAGATGGTCGCTCGAGCGGTTCGAAAGGTTTCCAATGAAGTAAAGGCTTCGGCTAAGCCAGATTTGCCGATCATCTGGAGCGAATACAATGCTGGATTTGACCGCGTGGAGTTGGATTCGCCATATGTCGGTGCTTGGCTCGCAAACAACATCCGCCAGTGTTCAGGAGGGTTGGTAACCGAGATGTCGTATTGGACGTTCACCGATGCTTTCTTTGAAGAAGGCGGCGTCTCTAAGAGCCCTTTTGCAAAAGGGTTTGGCCTGATCGCGACAGGCGGAATTCCAAAAGCCTCTTTTTATGCTTTCAAAATTTTGCGGCTCCTGGGGGATCAGCAATTAGCATTGAACCACCCGTCGGCTCTGGCCACTGTTCGATCTGTCGATCATTCAGTGGTAACGGCTATCTGGAACTACACCCCTCCTAACGAGGCTGGTTCTACGGAGAGCTTCGATATCCGGTTAAAAGGAGCACCGCAAACTAAGTATGCCAGGATTCATCTAGTCGACGAAGACCATGGATCGCCACTCAAGGAGTGGGAAGCGATGGGGAGCCCGTTTTTTCCGAGTTTGCAACAGCAAGCCAAGCTGCGTCTGGTTGGCGAACAGTCGCTAGCTGCAGGCGTGACCGTGGTACAGAAGGACCCAACCAACCTGTCGTTAACACTGAAACCGAATGCGTTAGTGGTGGTGGAATACGAAAGGTAGGAGACTGGAATTGTGGAGTTGGGAGCCAGGATGCTTGCACCAAGACAACGGAATCTTGTTTAACCTGATCGATTACCAGGATTCCCATGCCACTTACAGGGTAAGTGGTGACCGATACCAAAGCTGGTTTCCGGTAAAATCGATCACCATGGTGATCGAGTCCTTAATTTTTTGGAAGGCCTCTGAAGTTCACTTTTCTGGTTCGATCGGTGTGCAGGAGCTTAGCTGTCATGCGCCCGTATCCCTTCGTGCTTGAAGCCGGTCCCTTCTCAGGCTCCCACAACGGTCTACTGGACGTCTCCTCTTTGGGTAAGGACGGAATGGTTCTTTCGGATAGGAATAAAACACTCCTCCTGCCGATGGTGTTGCCAAACACCCGATGTTAACCTTCCGAACCGCCATAGTTGGGCAGATCCGTGTAATTTTGCACGCGTAGGATGAGCACTTCCGAAATACCACTCCGAACCGTCGTCGATAATTGGTTGACCGACGTACGACGACGCGGTGCAGAGCTTTACGCCATGAACCAGGGCAACGGAATTCTTTACCTTTCCTTGCAAGGAAAGGAACGGCTTCAGTACAGCGTGCAGATTAATTTTGATGCTCAGGAGCTGAGGATCGAAATCAATCGGTCCGACTGGAAGTGGGTGGAGCGTGAAGCATTTCTGTTGAACGCCGGAAGTCTACGTCTACTTGCGAAAAGGATGTGTCCGCTTCCAGAAGGCCAAGCGGTCATACCGGTTTACCTCCTGGTGCGACTGTCGATTCTCTGTCACGCATACCAACGACTGCTAGACGACTATGACCGGGAGCATCATATCCGTACCTCTAACAATACAGTGCTGGAGATTGAGTCGGAGCTGTGCCAGCACCTTACGCCGGAGGAGCAGCAAAGAACTGATAACCCATTTCTAAAGACCTCTCGAAAAGACGCACCTATTTTAAGCGGCGAGTCACCTGGCAGAACGAGTGTGTGAGCAGGCGCTCCTGGTCATTTTATAAGCTTGTGAAGTTCATCGGGCGAGGAAGGCCAACAATTCTTGATTGAGTCGTTCCATGTGGGTCCAGCGGCTGTGCAAATCGAAGATTGCTGTGATGACGCATATTGCTGCTCATCGCCTCTTCTTTGGATCGGCAATCCTCGGTTAATGAATCTGCGCCTCACAATTCCCGCAACCGTGGTATATTTCCGACAGATTTGTATGCGCCGCTGTTTATTGGTGTTTCTGTCGGTGTTACCGCTGTTGGTCACCGGATGCAAGAAGGGGGAGAGTAATATAATTCGGGGGGAAAGTAATATAGCTCAGTCTACCCCTGGCCCGACCGCACCGGCGAGCCCAACTCCGGTAGCTCAGGCGACACCAACGTCGCCGCCCGATGCCAATCGCACCGCCAAGTTCATCGTGCTTCTTTACCATCGTTTCGAAGATAGACCGGCCGAGTTGGTGACCACACCGAACGATTTTCGCGCTCAAATGAAGGCGCTTAAAGATAGTGGAATTTCTGTCATCTCGATGCAGGATCTTCTGGCTTGGCGTAAAGGAGAAAAAGCGATTCCATCAAAGAGTACAGTCATTACGATCGACGACGAATGGAATTCCCAATATTACGTCGCCTGGCCGATCCTTAAAGAGTTCGGTTATCCGTTCACTCTGTTTGTCTACACCCAGTGGGTAGGGATGGGCGGTAAGGCGATGACCTGGGCGCAGCTGGAAGAGATGCGGGATGCTGGAGTCGATATTGAAGCCCACACCGTATCACACCACGATCTGAGGCACGCACCGAGGGGACAGGATTATACCTCCTGGTTGCATAATGAAGTTTATGGCTGCAAGGAGACCTTGGAAAGCAAACTTGGGGTTAAGATCATTGCTTTCGCATTTCCCTATGGCTTCCACAATGAGGTCGTCCGCAAGACCGCCAAAGAAGCCGGTTACGAGATGCAGTTTACAGTTTACGGACGGCACATGGATATTAACGTGCCAGCCGATCAAATTGGCCGGTACGCCATCGATTCTCTAAAGGATGATATATTTAAAGCGGCACTGGACTTTGGGACGACCGATGGCACTCGGCCCGGCGTGGAAAACAGCCAGCTCGCTTCAGCCGCGATGTTGACGGAGCCGTTGAACGATCAACACATCACCGAGCCTAAACCAACGATAAAGGCGAATTTGGCTAGCATGGGGGACGTTGATCCGAAATCAGTGGAAATGCGGATCAGCGGGTTTGGTCTCGTTCCGGCAGTCTATGAACCAAAGACAAAGTTAGTGAGTTACGTATTTACTCAGAAATTGGTTCCGAAGATGTACACTGTAATTCTGACGGCCAAGGTAAACGGTAAGAAAGTGGAGACCCGCTGGGATTTCACTGTCGACCTAGCGGGACCGGTCGCGACCAATCAATAGCGACAATCGGATCCAATTTTACAACCGTGTCTGTTTAGTTATCCGACCAGCTCAACTCTTTACAAGCTAGGTTCGAGCCTCCTCTCTGTTTAACCCGACGTGAATGCGCCGGGCGCAATTCGACCTCGCGGATGCGTTGGAACAGAAATAATGTGCGTTCGAGCTTGCTGAGTTCCCGCAGGGCGGTGACAAGAGCGTTCTGGCGGGGATAAGTTCCGACCTTACGAAGCCAACATTGAAGAGATTGAATTCTTATGGAAAATATTGCATGGTCTCCACCCAAGCGCCCATCAACATCGCGATTCTCGACGATTACCAAAACGTGGCGTTGAAACTTGCCGATTGGTCCCGCCTTCAGGGCAGGTCGCACGTTACCGTGTTCAACGATCATGTTTCTGATCCTGCCGCGCTCGTCGAGCGGCTAAAACCCTTCGAGGTGATCAGCGTCATGCGGGAACGCACACCATTACCGCGCTCAATCATCGAACAACTCCCGAATCTCAAACTGATCGCATCGAACGCGCCGAGGAACGCGTCGATCGATCTCGCCGCGGCGAAAGAGTACGGCATCACTGTGTGCGGAACGGGTTACTCGTCGACCGCCACGGCGGAACTGACTTGGGCACTGATCCACGCACTCGTGCGTAATCTTCCTGCTGAACACGCTTCCGTGCGAAGCGGCGGCTGGCAATTGTCGATAGGCGATGATCTGCATGGCAAGACGCTCGGGATTATCGGGCTCGGCAATATCGGTTCGCTGGTCGCGAAAGTCGCTCATGCGTTCGGGATGAGTGTGATTGCGTGGAGCCAGAATCTGACACTCGAAAAGGCCGAAGAAAATGGTGCTCGCCTCGTTGCGAAGGAAGCGTTGTTCCGCGAGGCGGATATTCTGACGGTTCATCTTGTTCTAAGCAAAAGAACAATTGGTATCATTGGTGCGACCGAGCTCGAGCTGATGAAACCGACCGCCTACCTGATCAACACGTCCCGCGCACCGTTGATCACCGAAGGCGCGCTGGTTGCCGCATTGAGGAACCATATGATCGCAGGCGCCGCTCTGGACGTGTATGACATTGAACCGCTGCCGCTCGATCATCCTTTCAGGTTCATCGAAAATGCGATCACCACCCCGCATATAGGTTATGTGACCAGAGGCATCTACGAAACCTTTTATGGTCACACGGTGGAAAACATACTCGCATGGTTGGATGGACAGCCTATCCGCGTAATGGAGTGACAATTCCACCCGCTAGCGGAATCTGAGTGCCGAAAGTGGTCATTTCCCGGCTCTTGTCATTTGCCGCTTTGTTTCGCTGAGGATTTGCTCTTGTAATAAAAGCGCTTTCGCCTACCGGACAAATAGCCTTCGATGTAGTACTCGGCTGGACATGGTATCAGGTGATTCTTTGACTACAAAAAGCTTAGTGCGCAGCGACATCTGAACTGATCTGAAAGCCCCAGAAATAGACGGAAATCCAATTTCTGGGAGTATTTTCACGCCGTTTCAGAAACTTTCGCTCTAGGAGAACCGCTTTAATGGAAGCGACCCTAACGGGATTCGAACCCGTGTTACTCCCGTGAAAGGGGAGTGTCCTAGGCCACTGGACGATAGGGTCTTGAAACGGACTGATATGGTGGCACCAAGTCGCAAGTCCGCAAG
>JBEEIB010000116.1:0-2793 GCA_041167675.1 Verrucomicrobiota bacterium | reverse complement strand
GAGGCCGAGGGTCGTAAAGTTTAAACTGGTTAACACATTTGCAATATGATGAAGATCAACACGCGAAACAAGGAACCACAGCAGGCTCACCGTCACGGCGATTTTAACACAAACCGCAACCATGTGTCGAACGAAGTGTTGCGTCATACAGGATCATCCCAACGTGGCGAACACCCAGCGATTCTCAAGATGCCGCCAAACCATTGTCGGGAATGGGCAAGGGGTCAAGCAAAGTTCGTTCAAAGGAGCGGTCCAATTCGCGTCCATAGGTGATAAGCCGTTCGTCGATCGGCAGTTCGACCACATACGGCGCCAGGAGCAGCCGTGCGTGGGCTATCTTGGCAGCAGGTTCAGGCGATTCGCCGGGGATGGCTCGGCAGCAGCTATCGGAGTCATATTCACAGGAGGCTGAACCAAACTGGTGGGAACCGGTAATGCATTGAAGGCGGACAGTGTCGGCGACGGACTTACGGTTTTTGGTCCTGTTCGCGGGATATTAAGCATCTTTCGATTAATTTTGCCTCCCTGGCCCGTGAATTTCGCACGAGCGGCAAGCCCATACTGATGCCGGTGTGGCCCAACGCTGATAAGGGGACAAGAGTAACATGTTGCTCCGATAGTGGCTTGTACAATACAATTCGCTCCGACGCCCGAAACTTGAATGCATATCAGCAGGTGAGATCATCGGGACGGCGGATTTTTACAAGGGCACGAAGATGATGGGTTACGCTGAACAGCACATGCGTGAATCAATCCAAATCATCGAAAAGATGGATCTCGCGCCGATTGAAAAGATAGCCGATCTGCTGGTGCAGGTGAAAGCCGAGGGCGGGCGAATCTTCTTCCTCGGCGTGGGAGGAAGCGCCGGCAACTGTTCTCATGCAGTGAATGATTTCCGTAAGATCGTTGGCATCGAGTGCTATGCGCCAACGGACAATGTGTCGGAATTGACCGCGCGTGCCAATGACGAAGGCTGGGCATCAATATTTGTGGAGTGGCTGAAAATCAGCAAGCTGCTGGCAAAGGACGCGATCTTTATTTTTTCCGTCGGCGGCGGAAGTCTTGAAAGGAACATCAGCCCAAATCTAGTGACCGCATTGCAGTATGCAAAGACGGTCGGAGCAAAGGTCATGGGCGTCGTGGGCCGCGATGGTGGCTACACTGCTCAGGTCGCCGATGCCTGCGTGATCGTGCCCACCGTGAATTCGGAAAATGTCACGCCACACTCCGAAGCGTTTCAGGCGGTGATTTGGCATCTACTGGTCTCGCATCCGAAGCTGAAGGCAAACCAGACGAAGTGGGAATCCGCGGTCGGGACCACGAGCTCCCGCCCATGAAATCGAGGGCGATCTTCCTTGATCGCGACGGCGTGTTAAATCGTCCGGTGATCCGTGCGGGTAAGTCCTACCCTCCGGCGCGGGTCGAGGACCTGGAGATTTACGAAGGGCTCAGCGAGCGGCTTCAACGCCTGAAGGATCGCGGGTTTGTTCTGATTGTGGTTACCAACCAACCGGATGTTGCGCGTGGGACCACGCGCAAGGAGACGGTTGAGGCAATCAATTCGGTTATTGCGGGCGAAATACCCGCGATCGAAAGGTTCATCGTCTGCTTCCATGACAGCGGTGACGGCTGCGACTGCCGCAAACCGAAGCCGGGAATGCTGCTGGCCGGCGCTGCCGAATTCAACGTCGACCTGAAGCGGAGTTATATGGTCGGAGACCGCGGTAGTGATGTCGAGGCCGGCATCGCTGCGGGTAGCCGCACCATCTTCATCGATCGCGCGTACAAGGAATCGCCGCCTACCAATTACGACCACAGGGTTTTCTCGACGCATGAAGCGCTGACAATCATAGAGAGCGAGAGTGAAGATGAAAACAGTTGAAGAGCTAAGCGTCAAGATTTTCGCCGATGGCGCGGACAAGGCGGGCATGTTGGAGATGTATGCAAAGCCTTTCGTTAAGGGGCTGACCACCAATCCGACATTGATGCGCAAGGCCGGAATCACTGACTACAAGGCCTTCTCCCTGGATATTCTAAAGGCCATTCCCAATCGGCCCATCTCGTTTGAAGTGTTCTCCGACGATTTTGCCGAAATGGAGCGTCAGGCGCTGGAAATTGCGAGTTGGGGCAAGAATGTCTACGTTAAAATTCCCGTAACTAATACCAAACGGGAAGCCAGCTACAACCTTATCGAGAAGCTTGCCGCCAAGAAGGTCAAGTTGAACGTCACCGCGCTGATGACATTAGTTCAGGTGCGGGAGGTCGTGGCTGCCCTTCATCCGGACGTCCCGAGTTACGTTTCAGTGTTTGCTGGCCGCATTGCTGATACGGGTCTGGATCCGGTTCCTCTCATGGCGGAGGCTGTGGAATTGCTTAAAACTGCCCCAGCAGCGGAGTTGATTTGGGCTAGTCCGAGGGAGCTCCTGAATATTTTTCAGGCTGACGCAATCGGATGCCATGTCATCACCGTCACCAACGAGTTACTGAAAAAACTCGATCTGGTGGGCAAGGATCTAAACGACTATTCGCTTGAAACGGTCAAGATGTTTTTCGACGACGCGAGAGCGGCTGGATTTAAACTTTAATGATCCAGCACCGCGTTGACTGTGTCGCGAGCGTCCGTGAAGACAATTTTCCGGAGCGTACCTGTTGGAAACCGAATCCACCATGCATCGCTTGGTTGCGCTCCTCACCCGATGACGGGTATCGCTTTAGCCCAACGCAGCCTTCGACGACGATGTCGTCATAGATGCCGCCGGCAATCCGGCTTATAAAGGAATTATGGCTACCAAA
>JBEEIB010000115.1:0-4866 GCA_041167675.1 Verrucomicrobiota bacterium | reverse complement strand
GGGGCTTACTCATTCCGCAATCCGCATTTGATTTATGATTATGGCTTCCCGGGCTGTTCCGATTACAATGGCGTGCCAGCGGACGCGCCAAGATCTCTTTGGTGACCTAAGAGTACGATATGGGATCAAAATGGGTCTGGCGGGTTTGCTGGCCTTGTTTGGCACTCAGGTGCTGCGATTGCCGCATGACAATTGGGCGATCCTTACCGTTGTCGTATTGATGAGCGCACGGTTCGTGGGTTCAATCGCGGTCAAAGCAATCATGCGAGTGATCGGAACGATCGCGGGCGCCCTCGTTGGCGTCTGGTTGGTCGGCGACTATACTTCTACGCCAGCGATCTTTCTTCCCGTCCTTTTCCTGATCATGGCTTTTGCCAGCTACAAGTACGGCCAACTCGGAGCACGCCAGGTCCCATACGCTTATTATTTGCTCGGTTTCACCGCGCTGACCATCGCTACCGATGGGGTCACGGACCCAGCACAAGCATGGCAGATCGGCCTCGACCGAACGGAGGAGATTTTGGTCGGAATTATGAGCTCGCTTCTGGTAATGAGCATCCTTTGGCCCCGTTACGCGCGAGAGGAGTTTGTCGAAGCAGGGCGTGCCGCACTGAAAACGGTTAACCAACTCGTATCGGCGCACGTGCAAGCCTCCATCGACCCGGCGAATGCTCACAGCGAGACAAAAGAGATTCACGATACGTTCGACCAGCAATTATCAGTTTTAAAAAATTTGCAGCAGGCAGGAGCGCGCGAGAGCACGTTTTTTTCCGCTCGTCTTTCCAACTACAACGCTTTCCTGGTGTCCCTGATCAACCTGTTTCACGCGGGACTCTATCTAAGCCGGCACCGAGTAGAGCCCTGGTTTATCGATCACATGCGGCAGGAAACGGAATCGCTGCTGGCCGCAATCTCCGACGAGTTCAACATCTTGACCACCGCCCGTTCTCCAAACGAAAAATTGCGCTCTAGTCGTCTAAATGAAGCATTTGCTGCTCTTCAGGAGAAGGTTAATGAAACCCGGGACGAGAGTGTTTTGATCGCAGCGCCGCTCCAAATCGCAATTACTTTTGCCGGACATTTCGCCGCCATACGTTCGGTATGCGACGAATTGAATAACATCCGCAGCGCGATGGAGGGTTTACCGCGTTTCGGCCAGCCGCTGCCCGAGGCTAAGCCGCACTGGGACTTTCTACCCACTATCGACTGGTTTTGGGTAAAGGTTGGGGTAAAAGGTGGCTTAGCTGCCGTGATTGCAGTCCTTCTCCTGAAGTGGATCAATCCGCCCGGGTCGCCTTCAATTCCGCCCATGGCGTGGATCCTCACGATTTTTGGACGGCCATTTCTCCAAGCCGGTGGGACAGGTGATCTGCGAGCTTTTCAAAATGCATTCCTCAAGGCTCTTGCTCTTGTCGGCTGCCTGTTCTTGCTTATTCTCACCACGCCATTTCTAGCGGGTTATGCCGTCATGAATTTGGTATTGTTCCTCATTCTGTTCATATTCGGATTCCTCACCGCTCGAAGCGCTGGCATTAACTCGTGGATACTAGTTGGGTTCTTAACTATAAGCGCCTTTGTCGGGCTCAATCCGCAAGTGCCGGTAGCGTCGCAGACGATCATCGATACTTTTCTTGGCTTGATGATCGGAATCGGGATCGGGACGGTCGTGGGCAGACTGATTTGGCCGGTCTTGCCGCAAAGAGTGCTGCAAGATAATTTGCTCACGCTCTTCGCCCAGATTAAAGCGTTGCTAAGCGGAGATCCGCATCGGGAGAAAATTCAGACCCAACTGGCGATTTTACCAGTAGAGGGTCTACAGGCCGCTCGTCAAATTCGAATAGCCGGATGCGGGGAGGAAGAAAGGGCGAAGCTTGTCGCTCTGGTCCGCGCGCTACAAACGTTAATCACTCAGATCAGCCAGTTACTTTCTCGCCGAGACAGGTTGCCGGCAATCACAGAACAAATACTGAAGCCGCAATTTGTACGTTTAGAAATTGAGTTTAAGCAGATGCTGGATGCTTACGCGGAGTGTTTTCGTCAGGGCGATTGCCGGCGCCAGCTGCCGACGGTCCGCGGCGCTTTGACCGAAATGGATGACGCGATCCAACAGATTCGCGATCGCAACATGTTGGCCGGCCTGCCGTTCGAAGCGCCTTTGCGGGTGCTCGATTTAGTCGAACGTTATCACGCAACTGCAGATGCTCTGGATGAGTGCGCCCGACTGATCTGCACTCTACAGTTGCAGCGCTATCGGGGGGATTACGGTCTGTAGCACTTGGCGAATAGGCGGCCACGCCGCAATCAAATCGTCCTTCTCCTGGGACCGGCCCATACAGAAATTAGAATGCGCAACGCGAATGATTGATAACGGCTGGCACGGTTGTCGTCTATGCACCACAAGATGATGAGAAGCTAGCTCGAAGGAGATAGAGAGAATATCTCTCTTGATCCATAGCAGTAACCGTCGCCTCAGATAGAGTGCCCAACGAAAGCATCTGGTTAGGAGAGAAATCTGGGCTGCCCCAAGTGAAATTTCAGTTTCGAACAAGAAAAAGTGTGAGTGAAAAAGATGAGCGACGGAACAGAGCGGACAAATCCGCAACTTAACTGCACGTTGTCGGCCGGTCTCTGGGCGATTCTGCAGGAGCATTCTCGGAACACCAAGGAGCCTGTATCCCACATTGTTAGTCGAGCTCTCGCAGAATACTTTCAGGTGTCGCACAGCACGCTGTATCAGGTCTCGACCGCTACGGCCCTGGTCGAGGGCATCTACCAAGGCGCGGTGCGAGTCCGAACATTGCGAGAACATGGGGACCTTGGATTAGGCACATTCGAAAATCTGGACGGCGAGATGGTGATCGTCGATGGGCATTTCTTCCAAGCACGCAGCGATGGTTTAGTAAAAGAAGTCGACGATGACGTTCTCTGTCCGTTTGCGGTGGTCACTCGCTTCGCACCGGATTCAGCGACCGTCCTGCCGCAATGTCCTTACCTCAGTCATTTGGTCGCCCAGTTCGATCAACTTCGGCATTCCGATAACTTCTTCTTTGCGCTGCGGGTGGAAGGACATTTCGCCTACGTACGAACGCGCGCGATGTGCAGAACTGAAGAAGGAGTGCCGTTAGTTCAAGCGGCAGCGGTTCAGCCCGAGTTTGAGTTTCATGATGTCTTGGGAACGCTGGTTGGGTTCTGGACCCCGGAATACATGAAGACCCTCAACGTGCCGGGCTATCACCTGCATTTTCTGTCCGCAGATCATCAGTGCGGCGGTCATTTGCTTCAATGCAGCGGATCAAACTTACGACTGCAAATTCAACGTGAGGGCGACTATCGCGTCGCGCTGCCAGAAACCGAGGACTTCATGCAAGCAGACTTGCGGCGGGATCCCGGCGCGGATCTGGCGAAGGCGGAGGGGAGCAAAGAAATGAATGCAGTAAATACGGAAATAAAAGGAGCAAAGTAATGACAACGGTTGCAATCAAAAAAGACTCGCAAACCGGCGCGGACTTGCTTGTGAAGAGTTTGGAAAGCCAAGGAGTCGAATATGTCTTCGGTATTCCGGGTGCGAAGATTGACAAAGTGTTCGATACCTTGTCGGACTCGAAGATCAAGACAGTCGTCTGCCGGCACGAACAGAACACTGCATTTATGGCCGGCGGTATCGGTCGCTTGACCGGGAAAGCAGGGGTCACCCTGGTCACTTCAGGACCGGGCTGTTCTAACCTAGCGACCGGCCTAGCTACGGCCACTTCGGAAGGTGACCCGGTAGTTGCGATTGGTGGCGCCGTCCCAGTCTCACAGCGGTTGAAACATGCTCACCAAACGATGGATACGGTTAGTCTTTTTCGGCCGGTAACCAAATTTAGCGCGGAGATTGATGCTGGGGCCGCCGTTAGTGAAGTCGTGGCTAATGCATTTCGCGTGGCCGAGTCCGGACGGCCCGGTGCATCTTTTATCAGCGCACCGCAGGACGTCATGGCGGGTGAGACTGGAAGCCAAGTTCTAACTCCAGTGAATCCTGTGCCACTCGGTCCGGCTGACGCGGAAAGCGTTAGGACCGCGGCCGCGTTAATCAATCGAGCACAATGCCCTGTTCTCCTGCTTGGAATGCTTGCTAGTCAACCTTCCGCAGCGACGGCCATTCGCGAGCTAGTTGGCAGAACCAAGCTTCCCGTTGTCTGCACCTATCAAGGAGCGGGCGTTATCTCACAGGAATTATTCGATTGCTTCGGTGGCCGAGTCGGATTGTTCCACACCCAGCCAGGAGACAAACTCCTGGATGCCGCTGACCTGGTTATCACCATTGGCTATGACCCGGTGGAGTACGATCCTTCGGTGTGGAACCATCGACTTAAGCGCGACGTTATCCATATCGACCTCCTTCCCTCGGACATCGATAAGGAGTACAAACCAGCCATCGAACTCACGGGTAGTATCTCGGCCACCGTAGAGGCGTTAACCAACCAGGTGACTCCGCGTACCAGAGGCAAGGAGACCGTTTTCCTCAGTGAGATCGCGCAACAGCGGAAGGAATTCACCCGCTATGCAATTGGGTTGCATGGTAGCCCAATTCATCCAGCGCGCCTGGCGTACGAACTGCAAAGCTTCCTTAGCGAGGACACGATCGTGTGCCTTGACATGGGGTCGTTTCATATCTGGCTGGCGCGACATCTCTATAGCTTCCGCCCACGTCAAATACTCATGACTAATGGACAGCAGACCTTGGGGGTCGCGTTGCCTTGGGGCATTGCCGCAAGTCTGGTGCGTCCGAATGAAAAAATCATCTCCATCTCAGGAGACGGAGGTTTCCTTTTTTCCGCGATGGAACTTGAGACCGCGGTCAGGCTCAAATGTAATCTTGTTCAT
>JBEEIB010000114.1:0-4095 GCA_041167675.1 Verrucomicrobiota bacterium | reverse complement strand
GGCAGGAACTGCTCCAGGCGCACACCTGGACTACGCTGATGGCCCTCGACTAGCCCGAGTACCACGCGCTGTTCTCGAAGATGGTCCAGCACTTCTTCGGTGTTGCCAACGATCAGATGCAGAGCGGCGCCCGGGTGGTAGTGATGGAAGCGAAGGAAAATCCTCGGCACAAAATATCTCGCCACAGTGGTGCTGGCCGCCAGAGTCAGCGTCCCACTTACTTCCCGGGTCCGATCCAGCTCCCGCAAAATCTCTTCGAGTTCGGCAAAAACGTCTTGAACTCTTTCCCGCAGATGCGCGCCGCGCTCGGTTAAAGAGACTCCATTAGCTGAGCGGATGAACAGGGTGGTTTCCAGGTTGGCTTCCAACCGGCGGATGTGACCAGTAACGGCCGGCTGTGAGAGATGAAGCCGGCGAGCCGCTTCTGAGATTTGGCCAGCTTCAGCAACCGTCAAAAACGTTTGCAACAAAATCGATGGTATGCGGTTGAGATCCACAACGGGGATTACCAGAGCGTTACGGAAATGGCGCAGGCACGCTTAGAGCAAAATTATTCATTTTCGTTTCTGTTTACTACTTTGACTAACGCAGGCCGGAGTTATTCCCGTGCCGAAGTTAGAGGGCCTCGGCAGACGGATTGGCATCCACTCAAATAAATGTCGATTAATCAAGACCGGAACGGTCGCCGGTATCAGTCCGACCATCCTCGTCGGCTTCAACCTTAACCTGATCGTCTCGAGCTTGCTCGTTCGCTGCGCTCTTCAACGGCAACGCCGAAGTAGCAACGCCGATCGCTGCGACGCTCGTGTAGCGCGCAAGAATGCTTAGTCCGTCTGATTGATGTAATCTACTCATATGTTCCACCCTGCGTTCTTAGGGGGAACATATTGTCTTTCCTTGGCGCATCACCGTGGCAGAAGCGGGCAAGCTCGTTCGCAACTCTCTTCTTCCAATCCCTCGAAATCCAAAATTCACATTACTGTTAAAGGTGAGAAGAGCTCGTCGATCCAACAATTCTTCCAACACCGAAAGATTGACACCTCATAGAGGCTCTCCTAATTACAGGAATCCATAAGTTACATGTGTTACACATCGAAATATCCGTGTCAAGCAAAGCACCCCCGATTTCTCTTGGCTCCGCTGCTTTGCCAATACCTGAGGAGTCGGTGTACGGCTTAAGCTCGGGGAAACGCGGATATGGCCGATATTCACTTAGAGTTACTCCCGAAAGCCACGAACGGTGGTGGCCAGCCGCCAAGAGCTTCAAACCGCGCGTCGATCGGTTAACAACCTTCGCTAAAAATGACCTGCAAAGGCTGACCGCTGACGGCTACATTTTATTTGGCACTCGCGTCATCCGCCTGTTCGCCTACGGGTTCTTGTCGGTGGTACTTGTTCTGTACCTCGCGCAGTTGCGTTTGGGCCAAGGTCTGATCGGGTTACTGCTTAGCCTCACTCTGATCGGCGACGCAGCGATCTCCCTTTGGATGACGACCAGTGCGGACCGTGTCGGTCGGCGCCTAATCCTGATGGCGGGCGCCGGCTTGATGCTCTTTGCCGGTGTCCTCTTTGCGGTGACAGATAAATTGGCGCTACTGCTCATCGCCGCGATAATCGGGGTGATCAGTCCAAGTGGTTACGAAGTAGGGCCGTTCCTCTCGGTGGAGCAAGCTGCGCTATCACAGATTGTTCCCGACGGGCTGCGTACGCAAGTCTTTGCCTGGTATAACCTGGTCGGATCATTCGCGACCGCGACCGGCGCACTTTGCGGCGGAGGCTTGACCGAGCTTCTGCAGCATGCGGGATTCCTCCCCCTAAGCAGTTATCGTACGGTACTAGTTCTCTACGGAGTGATGGGTGTGCTACTAGCCGCTCTCTTCACGCAACTATCGCCCGAAATCGAGGCTGTCCATTCCGACGGCCCGAAAACTCCTACCCGTTTCGGATTGCACCGCTCTCGGGGTATTGTGCTGAAGCTGTCTACTTTATTCGGTTTGGATGCTTTTGCTGGCGGCTTCGTTGTTCAAAGCCTCGTCGCTTACTGGTTTCACATTCGCTTTGGCATTGAACCCGCAGCACTCGGAGGAATCTTTTTCGGAGCAAACATTCTAGCGGGAATTTCTGCCCTAGCCGCCGCTTGGGTGGCGGCACGGATCGGTCTCGTGAACACCATGGTATTCACTCACCTCCCCTCGAATATCTTGCTCATGCTCGTCCCGCTTATGCCGAACCTTCCTTCAGCGATCGTTGTTCTGTTCGCGCGTTTCGCCATCTCTCAAATGGATGTGCCGGCCCGGCAATCTTACACGATGGCTGTGGTTGCGCCCGATGAACGTTCAGCGGCTGCCGGCGTAACCGGGATCGCTCGATCGATTGGCGCGGCGATTTCGCCAACGATCGCCGGTGCATTCCTCGGCAATCCGGCGCTGCTGGGCGTTCCGTTCTTCGTGGCGGGCAGTTTGAAAGTCATCTACGACATTCTGCTTTATCGAAGCTTTCGTCAGGTCAAGAGCGCGATCGCGAACCGGCAACGCCCCGGAAAAGATTGACTCTTGACCGAAGCCAACGAAAAGTGGATAGACTGAGTTATACATGTTACGTGATGCAATATACATATCTTAGCCTAACCTATGCACGAAAATCTGAGTCGCATTTCTCCTAAATGTCTCGGTACTTTCGTTGGCGCCATCCAAGCGCGGCAACGGGTTGAGGGAGCACGATGAGCTTGGTGTCGTTTGCATTGCGACGCCCGATCTCGCTTTTGATGACGATCGTGGCTGCCGCATTGCTGGGTTTTCTGGCGATCGATCGCATGGCGCGGGACATCTTCCCAGATCTGGGAGTACCCGTGCTGTATGTGGCCCAGCCTTACGGCGGTTTGGACCCGGCGCAGATGGAAGGGTTCATCGTCAGCTACTACGAGTATCACTTCCTCTTCATCACCGGTATTGAGCATGTCGAAAGCACATCGATCCAGGGGTTGGGACTCATCAAGCTCCAATTCCATCCCGGCACGAACATGGCACAGGCGGTGGCGGAGACGGTCTCCTACGTCGATCGCGCCCGCGCCTTTATGCCAACGGGAACCCTGCCGCCTTTCGTGATGCGGTTCGACGGCGGCAGCGTGCCGGTCGGCGATCTGGTCTTTTCCAGCAAAACCAAGACTGTTGCCGAGCTTCAGGTCGCGGCGCTCTTCAAGGTGCGGCCATTGTTTGCAACGTTGTCAGGCGTCTCGGCGCCTCCCCCATTCGGCTCAAGCCAACGTACCATCGTCATCAACGCAGATCCCGGCAAGCTGCGTGCCTACAACATGTCGCCCGACGAGGTGGTGCAGGCGTTGAGTGCCGGTAACACCATCAATCCATCGGGCAACGTCGGCATTGGCGACATCCTGCCGATGGTGCCGATCAATTCGGTTGTTTCGGATTTCAAGGAGCTCAACAACATTCCTATCCGCTCGCAGGGAACGCGGACGATCTTCATCCGCGACATCGGATCGGTCGAAGACGGCGCCGACATTCAGACCGGTTACGCGCTGGTGGATGGACACCGCACCGTGTACATCCCGATAACCAAACGGGCGGACGCCTCGACGCTCGCAGTCGTCCAAGCCATCAAAACCAACTTGCCACGTTTCCAATCCGTACTGCCGGGCGATATTCAGATCAGCTACCAGTTCGACCAATCCCCGTACGTCACGCGCGCCATCGGAGGACTGTTCTTCGAAGGGGCGCTCGGCGTGGTGCTCACCGGCCTCATGATCCTCCTGTTCCTGCGGGATTGGCGCAGCGCGCTGGTCGTGGCGTTGAACATTCCGCTCGCCATCCTGGCATCGGTGACTGCGCTATGGGTATCGGGTCAGACGATCAACATTATGACCCTGGGCGGGTTGGCATTGGCCGTCGGCATCCTCGTCGACGAAGCGACGGTCACCATCGAGAACATCCACACCCATCTTGCTCACGGCCGCAGTCTAGCCCGCGCGGCGAGCGAGGCTACGGCCGAGACGACGCTGCCGCGATTCATGGCGATGCTGTGCATTCTCGCGGTGTTCATCCCGGCCTTCTTCATGACGGGCGCAGCCCATAACCTGTT
>JBEEIB010000113.1:0-3589 GCA_041167675.1 Verrucomicrobiota bacterium | reverse complement strand
GGGCGCCATCTGCGACACTGGCGCGTTTTGCTCGATCAGATTCTGCGCTTTGAGATCCGCCCAGAACTCGGCGGGGATCTTCGTCTGCATGGAAGTGTAATCCGCAAGGATTTGCTGTTCGCTTTTGCACCCCACCACCAGGGCAGAGGCAACATCGGGTGCTGCAGAGAATTGCAGAGCGGCGGTTCGAAGGTCTACTCCATGATTGGCCGCCACATCCCGAAGCTTTCTCCGCTTTTCAATAAAGGCTGCCGGAATCTCGTAGGACTGTTTTCCATAGTTATAGCGAGGGCTTCCTGAGATGAATCCCGCATTGAGCGCAGAACCGATCACGAAGGAGACGTTCTTTGCTCGCGCTGCTGGAAATACCTGATTGAGAGCATTCTTGTGATCGATCAGAGAATACTGCGACGCCAGCAGGCACACATCGGGATCTGCAACCTCTAACAGACGCATGATCGGCTCCGGCGTGTTGACCCCGATTCCCCAGCCTTTGATCAATCCCTCTTCCCGCATGCGAGTCAATTCTGGAAAGGCGCCTTTTCGCGCAATTTCGAACTGCTCCGTCCAGGGAGTTGGCAGATTCTTATTGTCGGAGGAGATGTCATGCACAAAGGCGATGTCGATGCTGTCGATACCAAGCCTCTGGAGACTATCTTCGATAGATCGCCGAACACCGGATGCCGTGTAGTCGTAGATCACATCGTTGGGTGAAGGAGAAAAAGGGAAGTACTCTTTATCCCTCGCAGTTTTCGAGGCCTTAAGCAGCTTGCCCACCTTCGTGGAAAGAACGTATTCGCTCCGCTCCTTGTTATGAAGGAAGTTGCCGTAGCGGCGCTCAGCCAGACCCAGTCCGTACCACGGAGCCATGTCGTAGTATCGGACGCCAGCGTTCCATGCTGCTTCGATCGTGGCGTAGGCGCCCTCGTCGGTGACAACCTCGAATTCGTTGCCAAGCGGAACACCCCCCATCCCGAATTTGAAGGGTGGTTTGTAATGCCATTTGCCATTACTGCCTAAAGTTTGCGCGGTACCGGTGCTCCCAGCCATATCCGCCGTGTCTGACGCGGCAACTGCTTCGGCAAGAAACCCTGTCGCTGCCACCATGGTCGCCCCTTTGAGAGTGAGGCTCAGAAATTCTCTTCTTGTATTTGTATTCATATTCATCAGTGGTTCTCCTTGTCAGTATTAGGAAATTGAGTTTTAACAGGATGGATGCAGGCAATCAGATCGGCTGTTTTCATGGATCTACCTCTCGTTGTTGTCTGAACCTGCCCCCCTCATATGTGTCACCCTGGAAGTCGTCCGGCACGTTGATCGCGATGGGTTCAGCTAAATGGCGTTGAAAAGACTATCGCGAAGACCCCGGAATCGTTCATTTAAAGGGACTCCCGGAAACGACGGAACTGTGAGAAAACCAACTTCATAAACTTACTGAACGGCTACTGACGGCCAGTGTGCCGTCTCGGATGAAAGATAAGATTGAACAATGCCAATCGGCTAATGCCGAATCGACATACTCAATATGCCGTTCTGGCATTGCCGCTTTCGCAAGCAGTCGATTAAATGCGAGTTGCTCAGTGATTCCGCGGCCCTGTTCCCTGCCAACCTCTCTGGCGTAAATACGTGAACTGGCGTCGGCAACCGGAAAAATTCAGCCGGGACTTGGCTTTGCGGTGTCCACGACGAGGAGGATCGAGCGAACCTGATTCTACCGGGGTGGCTCGTGTTTTTTACCATTCTGATCCCAGGCGGCTTGGGTTTCCCGAAGAGTTGGCTAGTGCCATAACGCCGCTGATATGCAATCAAAGTATCCGATTAGCCCCACCCGTTCAGTGAGGCCAAGTTGGAAACAGTAAGGCTTCTTATGAGATCGATGAAGGGTTCGTTGGTGGGTCTGGTTGTGGTCGGCATTCTGGCGCTCGCCCCAACCGCCGTGTTCGCACATGGTGGAGGAGGTGGAGGCTCAGGTGGGTCAAGTGGCGGTCACGGCTCGAGCGGCGGTCATTCCGGAAGCAGCTCTAGCAGCGGTCACTCATCGAGTGTCTCGAACGGCGGTCACCCCACCGGCGACCCAAGCACTGCCCATGGTACGGCAGGTGGGCGCTCGGTCTTCAGTAGATCTCGCATTTTCAGCAGCGGCGGTCCCTCTGAACCTGAAGGCTGGATCGGAAACGACGAATGGCAGAGCCGTAATCGGCGAGGATTGTTCGGTTTCATTTGGTATTGACTAGTTGGGCTTATGACCATCGAAACCTTTGAAGGCGCTGTTCGGAATATTAGATGATCCAGTACTTTATCCCTTGGTATTGCTAAGCATTCGCACGTGTTTAATAAAATCCGCAGCAGTGGGATTCTGTACTTTACAACGAAATTTCCGATCCAGCGCATAAAGCTGGCTGGCTAACTCCAGCTCGTTTTGGCCATACCAAATTTCGAAACGAGTCTTGACCCCCGCGATGCGATAGCTGTTGCTATAAAACCGCCGATTAACCCGTATGGCTTTTAAGCAATTAAGAAATTTCTTATCATATTACGTCCACAGAAGCACTATCGTGCTTAGCGGCTGAGAAAGCGAACTGGCCAAAACTAATGACTAAAGTTAGGACGTGTCGCCGATCAGCCACAGAAGCCGATCCGCAGACTTTAGCCTTTAATGCCAAGAATGGGACGACTGGCGATCCTTTATCAGAGCCACTCGGAAGTTTTTATAGTTATTCTTGGTAGCGACTTACGTCATTTTCGCCCTCAGACGCGGTTATCGATTTTTGTGAGATGAGCCAAAGTTAGAAACTGATCCGTATCCCACCGCTGACGCCGTTGGAATCGTATCGGTCACGCCCAAGCAGGCCATTGTAACTGACGTAGGTTGAAATGCGGGGTGTCCATGACACTGAGATGCCGGCATCCACCACGGCGCTGTCGTGGCCTTCGGCTGGGCCAAGAAAGGTTGCCGATGGGCCAGAAATATCGGCAAATCCAGCTGTAATCGGGAGCGTGGAATACTTGAACTCATGTTCCCAAGTCGCTTTCAGAAATGGTTCGACATCAACCGATCCAATCCGCCATTGGTAAGAGGCCCTGAAACCGACATCGCTGCGCAGCGATTCTTCCGAATCGGAATGGATAGAGAGCGGCGCTAAGGAACCTTTCTCCCTAAAGCCGTCAACATAAACGTTAGTGTACTGTAACGAAGCAATCGGACCAATGGTCAGATGTCCGAAGTGGAAATCGTAGCCGCCGCTCACAAAAGTGCTGAACTCTGCGCCATCACTGTTGCCGTTAGCATGGCCCTGAAGTCCTCGCCGGCTTGAGTCATAGCTGTTGTAAGCGCCGTAGATCCCTCCATTCAGATAAAAGCAACGGTTAAAATACGTGGCGTAGAGACCGCCCCGTCCGCTGTCGACATCAATACTTCCCGCCTGCAGATCGCTCCAGGTATGCGCGTAGCTGCCCATTAGCCCAAACGCCAGATGATCGGTGAGCCGGTAATCGATTCCCAGGTCGATCCCACCGGTGGTGAACTTATAGCCGTGGGCATTAAAATCAGAATCGACATGGACAAAGTCCCCAAAGCTGGCAGACCAGA
>JBEEIB010000112.1:0-28615 GCA_041167675.1 Verrucomicrobiota bacterium | reverse complement strand
GATACATCAGGGCCGATCTTGCAAAAAATGGGGTTTCGCCACGTCGGGATCACCAAGCAGTACCAGCTCGGATTGCAGTAATCAGTAGAACAAACGAACTTGCGTTGTTTGGCGGGAAAGAAACGTGCTAATCGCGGTTCGGAAATTACTGTTCCGCAATTACTGTTCCGTAATCCGCGTTTGTCTTATCAGACCTGCCGGTCGCGTACGCCTTCCAAACAGGCAAAGAATAGAGGCAGACTGCCGAAGATCATCAGCGTGATCGTAGTAGCAGAGAACCATTTGGCCGAGTCACCGTGGAAATAATCGATCCAGGCAGGGATCGCTCTAATCAAGAACACAACGCAGAGTACGCCGGTGGAAATCAGTCCGCCGATCACTGGAATCCTTATTGCACCTCGCGAATCAAAGAACGCCCAGAGAAAAGAAAGAAACGCGAAAATGCCTCCGGCAATCAGAGCGGATTTTGCATTCGGATTAAATCCAAGCCTGCCGGAATGAGGATCATAGAGCACGGCAATAAACGCAATTAAGAGGAGATATACTCCGTGAAACATGAATCGGCGGAACATACGATGGGGGGATTAAGACATTATCTGACCAAGAATCTTGAGCCCTTGGACCAAGGCGGCCTCGTTCGGTCGCGAACAATTTAGACGCATTGCTCCCACGTGCTCATTTTCCGAAGTGAAGAATACTGCTCCTCGACAAAATGCGACCTTCATTTCCATCGCTTCTCGGTAAACTCGTTCAATGTCAATACCAGCCGGTATCTCTACCCAGAGCATGAATCCTCCGGCCGGTTCCCAAACCCGCGTTGAGGTGGGAAAACACTGATGGATGACGCGAATGCCCAGTTCACGGCGTTTCCGATTGAACGTGCGCAAAAACTCGAGATGCTGATCGAGTTCATTTCGCTCCAGATAATTCCGGAATGCCACCTCGCAAAGAGTCGCGGAGTGCATGTCCTGCTGGCACTTGAGCAGCGCGAACGAATCAGAATCTCTTCCAGGTAGGCACACGCCGATTCGCAATCCTGGCGCTACTGATTTAGAAAAACTGGTCACGTACGCTACAGTAGAACCGTCATCAAAGGCACGGATCGGCTTGAGATCGGGTATTTCCGAGAGCTCGCCGTAAATCTCATCTTCAAGAATCCGGGTGCCCGATTCCTGGCAGATTTGCAGAAGTTCAATTCGGGCCTCGTTGGATAGGGTCGATCCAGATGGGTTGGAGAGCGTCGAACAAATGACAAACAAGGAGGGCCGAAATCTACGGAACAAAGTCCGTACCAGGTCGAGATCGATCCCCTCGCTATCTCGAACCGGTATAGGAAGAACCCGGACACCAAGATCACCCAAAATTTCCAGCGTTGCGTAGTAGGCGGGGGCCTCACACGCAATCACATCTCCCGGCCTGGCCAGCAGCCGAATCATCCCATGCAAAGCCTGAGTACAGCCCGTGGTGATGATCATTTTTTCCACGCTGGTTTGAATTCCGCGGCGCTGGAATCGATCGACCAGAATTTCCCGTAGTCTGAGATCACCGTCCGGAGTGTGATAACCGAGCGCTTCATCTGCGTTGGTGCGCAAAGTTTCGGCGAACGCGTGCTCGAGGGCGGCTTTAGGAACGCACTCAATCGAGGGAAGACCGGCCGCAAGATTAATCAGATCAGGATTCCCGACCTGCCGCATAAAGTCGAGCAACCGGCCGCGTGGACGAAAAGCGTACGGCGAAATCATAGCCGTACCATGTCACGGTTGGCGAGAATGCCAAGTTTGAGGATGAAACCGCGAATGGACGCGAATTCACACGAATAAAGGAAACCGTTGCGGGCCGGGTCTTTGATTCGCATGCATTGGCGTCCTCGCGGTTCATCTTAGGACTAGGCGGATTGGGCTATTTTGGAACCGCGAATGGACGCAAATTCACACCAATAAAGGAAGCCGTTGCCGCCGAGTCCCTGATTCGCATGCATTGGCATCCTCGCGGTTAGTTTATGACCAGGGCAGATCCAGCTGTTGGACCGGCTCCAGCGCCGGCTCCTGAAACCGAACGCCGAGCCCGAGCAAGCGAACATGCGCCGTTTTTCTACTCAGGCCCTCGCGCAACAGCCTGATAAAGCTCTCCAATGTCAACGGCAGTTCCGCTCGTTCGACCGTGGTTCGGCTGAAGTCGGCAAACCGAATTTTGACAAAAACGGTCCGCACTCGATCGACATACTCCGACTGTCGCAGGTCAGTCATGACGTCTTCAAAGAGCTCGGGCAATTTCGCTTCGCACTGAGCAGGCGAGGTGAGATCTTGCGAAAATGTCCGCTCGCTGCTCAGCGACTTACGAATACGATCCGGCTCCACCGGCCGGGCATCAATTCCTCGGCAAAGATCGTACAGTTCGGGACCAAACTTGCCGAATTCTTCGAACAATTGAAAACGGGAATAGCGCTGGAGATCGCCACAGGTATGTACGCCTGACTTAGCTAGTCGTTCTGCGGATTTAGGGCCGATACCCCAAAGACGCCGAACCGGAAGTTCAACCATGAAGGCATCGATTTGACCCTCCCTGATCTCAAACTGTCCATTCGGTTTATTCCAGTCGCTCGCGATCTTTGCCAGCATCTTGTTGGGAGCCACTCCGGCGGAGGCGGTCAGACTGGTCTTCTGGAAAATCAGATGGCGAATAATTTCAGCGATCGCCGAAGCCTCTCCGGGGTGCTGTGATATGTCCAAGAAGGCTTCGTCCAACGAAAGCGGCTCCATCCGGGGGCTGAATTTCAGGAGGATCTGGCGAATAACACTCGATTCGCGACGATAAACGTCGAAGCGTGTGGGCATCACGATCAGCTGCGGACATTTCTGCAACGCTTTGAAAGTTGGCATGGCGGAGTGCACGCCAAATTTCCGCGCCTCATAGTTGCAGGTTGTGAGAACCCCTCGTTGATCGCGAGCTCCTCCGACGGCAACCGGTTTACCAGCGAGTTCGGGATGGTCGCGCACCTCGATTGCCGCATAAAAGCAATCCATGTCGAGGTGAAGAATCTTGCGCACGATTGGTTAATTGTAGCACGATTCCTGTTCGGCGTTCGGACGTACGACCTGCCGGGGTTCCCGGCGTTCTCGGCGTGTCGGCGTGTCGGCTTTAGCCTGGGTCGCCGTGATATAATGCGGAAAGCCCCGTAGGGGTGGGAGGAACAGCATTGAACCGATCTTTGTCATTTGTCATATGCCATCTGTCATTCTGTCTTTATTGTATGACTCACTCGGTTGTGGCCGCTCCGATTCAGCCTCGGATCACTTCAATTACTACCTCTAAGATCAGTGCTCTCACTGGTCCGCAGGCGCTAACCGATCAAAAGGGCGTCGATGTCTGCGGGACGGATTTAGGGACAATGACTGAGCTGAATGACCGAATCTATTTCGCTTTCGGCGACACGTTTGGTTATGAGGGCGACACCTGTCGCGGAGTAGGTGGACCAAATTGGCGGTCGAATACCTTTGCTGCCACGGCGGATCATAACCCGGAGAATGGGATCAAGCTGACAGATTGGCTCCGCGGTTCGGATGGCCGGACGATCGCGATTGTCCAGGGCGCGCATGAACCTCCGTTTGCTCGCGAAACGAGCGAACAGACCAAGATCCCAACTGGTATGGTGACTGTCGACGGCACGATCTACCTTCATTACATGTCGGTGCGAGGATTTGCGCCCAGAGGCGGCGTCTGGGAATGCAACTACTCGAAATGGATATATTCCGATGATCTGGGCAGGACCTGGCACGAATGTGCGATATCGTTTGGCGGTCAAAGCTCAAACTTCAACATGCTGGCCCTCACCGCAGCCGTAGCCCCGGATAATCCCGATGGTAAATACATGTATGCGCTGGGGACTCCCTGCGGCCGGTTCGGAGCAGCCAAGATTGGTCGAGTATCCAAGGAGCGCATCCTCGACCCTCAAGCGTGGGAATATCTAATTGCGTCCAGTGCGACCGAGAGGGGACCAAATTGGACAAAGGAATGCGCTGGCGCGGTTGATGTGGTGCCTGCTCCGGTAGGTGAAGCTTCCATTCTTTGGAACCCCGCTATCGGGCGATGGATGTACACCTATCTGAATGAAAATACCGCCGGCCTTGAGTTACGTGAAGCCGAACATTTGTGGGGACCTTGGACCGCACCCCATACGCTGGCCACCGCTAACGATTATCCGCAGCTCTATGGCGCGTTTATGACGCCGTCGTTCTTACGAGACAATGGACGAAGCCTGTTTTTTGTCATGTCACAATACGGACCTTACAACACTTTCATCATGAAGGCGCAACTGAGCTACGAGCCGTAGGACCTTCCTGAAATCGTCCTCGAGGATTCAGTACTAATTGATCATTGCCAAAATGCAGCTGCTCGTTGCCGGAGCGCTCCGGCTGGATCTTTCAATGCAGCCTCCAATGTAATTGACTGGTCTACGACCGAAATAGCTTTATCGAAGTGCTCTTGAATCCGTTCTGTGTCCTCGATCGTACCGGCGATGACCCAAATCGGTTTTTTCACGCGACGGGCGATCTCTGCGACACCGAAGGGACCTTTCCCTTGTAATGACTGGCGGTCGAGTTTGCCTTCTCCGGTGATAACAACGTCTGCCGCCGAGATCCGCGTTAACAATTGTAAACGTTGGGCAACTTCCGCGAAACCCGAAACTAGTTTACCCCGGAGGAACGTTAAAATGCCGTAGCCAAATCCTCCGGCGGCTCCGGAACAGATCGTTTCCGAATGATTGCTTCCAAGTGACGCTTCAACCCGGTCGACCAAACGGGTAAGCTCTCGATCCAGTGACTCTATCTCATCCGATTGCAGACCTTTCTGCGGCCCGAAAACATGAATGGCTCCCTCCGGGCCGAGTAACCTGGTTTCGACGTCCGCGAGCCCGATGACATCAGGCAAGCCGTTCATATCCGGTGGTATCACTTGTTCAATCGTCGCAAAGCGGGTGGGGACCGGCCGGACTGAGTTCCCTTGTTTATCAAGGAAAGAATAACCGACTGCAGCTGCCAACCCAAATCCGGCATCGACCGTGGCGCTCCCGCCTAAGCCAATCGAGATTCGTTTTATGCCAAGATCCCAAAGATGGCGTACGATTAACCCGGTGCCGAAGGTGTTCGAATCGAGCGGGCGACGATCCGATGGAGGGATTCGCCATAGACCCGATGCGGAGCTCATGTCGATGAACCCTTCGTTTTGATGAACAAAGAATTCGGCTGAGATCGATCGTTCCAGCGCATCTACTGTTGCGATAGACCGTCTCTCCGCTCCGAGTTGGGATGCAACTAGTTCGGCGGTGCCTTCGCCTCCGTCGGCAATGGGAGCCAGATCAATTTGCGCACCGTGATCGTGCGCGTGCACAGCTTGCGCCAGAATTTGGCAGACTTCCGATGCGCTCAAAGTCCCCTTGAACTTGTCTGGAGCGATTAAATAACGCATGAGGTAGATTCGGATTGGGCTTAGCCAGTAAATCTTTGATCCGGTGCGGAGCATCAATTGAGGAGGCCTTTGGATTTCTTGTTCTTTAGAGCTATCCGAATTTTTTGAGCGGAATCAGGGTTTTCAAACTGAGCAAACATTCCCAGCCAATCGTAAACTGGCACGGTCAGAGGAGCCGGTAAACAAGGTGGTGCCTGGAGAAGTAGACGAAGTTCCTCCACCACGCGCTGCGCAATATTTTCGAGCATTCTTGAGCTTGCTTCGTGGTAGTTGCCGCCCTTGGCCAGCGCTCCTTTGTATAGACTAATAGAGTCCAGCAGACAGGTCCGGGTTCGCGGGTAATAACTCATCATTAGATTCCAAGGATGTTCTCCTTGGTCGCCCCCTTTGCGATAGTCGGTTCGCAATAGGAGCGAGGGAATGTCGGCGAATTTTGCAACCATGAATTCCACCACGGTTCCGGAGTCAACCTCGGTGCCATCGAAATTGAAGATTCCAATGTCGCAATCGATAAGCGTCTCCAGATCCTGGTCTCGGATCTGCTGGCCGGAATTGCTTCGTTGCTCCAACGTTTGGGGCAATCGGCAGATAAATTCTCCATTCGACTGTCGTTCGATCGCTATGGCTAGGGCGGAGTTGCCGATCAAATGCTTAGCGTTAAATAGCTCACCAGCGAAGTAGATTGAGGGCATTAGTTGGTCTCCACGCATTAGTCTTTGCGGTTACATTGTGAGATTTGCAACTGCCACTACCGACCAAACTTTGGCTCTGGTCAAAAGAATGGATCGGAGCTAAAAAAACCAAGAGAGCGGTGGCGCAATTCGAACTGATTATCGGCTTACTTTTGGTTGGCGCCTTATTGGCCAGTATCGCCCGTAGGCTGAAATTGCCGTATCCTGTTTTTTTGGCCGTGCTCGGGGTTGCTCTGGCTTTTACTCCCAATTTGCCTGATTTGACGTTGGATCCACAGCTCACTCTGGCTCTGTTTGTTGCACCGGTTCTGCTGGATGCGGCATATGATGCATCACTCCGTGATCTCAAGGACAATTGGCGGCCGGTGGCAAGTCTCGCGTTAATCGCTGTCGGGCTAACCGTTGTTTCCGTGGCCCTGGTCATTCGATTATTTCTGCCCGATATCCCCTGGTCGGCTGCGGTCGCCCTGGGCGCAATCGTGGCCCCGCCGGATGCATCCGCCGCAACCGCCGTTCTGCGGATGTTACGCCCCCCACATCGAGTACTGGTTGTCTTGGAGGGGGAAAGCCTCTTTAATGATGCCAGCGCTCTTCTCATTTACCGTGCCGCTGTCGGAGTCACAACCACCGGAACATTCGTCAGCGCGATCCCGTCTCTTTTCTTGGCCGGCGTCGCCAGCATTTTTGCCGGTATATTTCTGGCCCGCCTCTACCTTCTGGTTGGGAATCGCTCTCAGGATATTGGGACGACCGTTTTGATGCAGTTCCTCTCCGTATTCATCGTCTGGATCCTGGCTGAGCAACTGCATTTGTCCGGCATTATCACGATGGTTTGTTATGCTATCACCCTGGCTCGCACCGGTCCGACAAGACTTGCCGCCCGACTACGTATCCCTTCCTATGCCGTTTGGGAAGTCATCGTGTTCGTGCTCAACATTCTGATTTTCATTTTTGTCGGGCTGCAACTTAAACCCTTGTTGCAACGGCTTAATCCGGCTGAATGGGCCCGCTACGTTCTGATTGGCGGGACAGTTTGCGCGACAGCTATTCTGGTCCGAATCGCCTGGGTCATGTTCTATAACACGGTTGTACGTTGGAAAAATCGCCAATTTGGCGTTCATCTTCCGCACCGAATAAACCCTCCTACGGTTCAGTCAGGAATTATGGTATCGTGGTGCGGTATGCGAGGGATTGTTACCTTAGCGGCTGCGCTTGCTCTCCCAGATACATTCCCTTACCGCGATCTTCTGCTCTTCACCGCTTTTTGCGTTGTGCTTGGAACCTTGATTTTGCAGGGTCTGACTTTACGTCCCTTGATGATGGCCCTCAACTTCGCGGATGACCGAGTCGTCGAAGAAGAAGTGCGACTAGCACGAACTGAAATTACGGGCGCGGCTTTGAATATTCTCGATCGACAAGAACCGTCTGAAGCAACTGCCGTTGTCCGTCGAGAGTATCAAGCTCGATTGAGAAACGATGTGAACGACCAGCAAGCCGGCGAGAGCGCGACGCCGGGACTTGCCATGATCCAAAGCCGGACAATTGCCGCAGAGCGTCGCGCTCTCGATCGATTGCGCAGTCGAGGTGAGATTGGGGATGATGCTTTTCACCAGATTGAGGAAGAGCTCGACTGGGCAGAGGTACACGCGCAACGTGCGGCGCGCCCGATGGGAAGAGAAGATAATCGCAAAAGATGATCCATCTTCGATGAGAACCGGTGAAATACCGGTTATTTTGCCGCGGGAGGTTTGGGAGCGTCGTGCCCGCCTGCATAAACAACGGGTGCAACCGTGGATTGCGCCTTATCTCGATCAGAAATCGCGTCAGGCCAAGCACCCGGTTTATGATTTTCTTTTTCAGTATTATTCGTTTCGACCAGCTCAGTTGGCCCGGTGGTCTCCCGGTCCGAATGTGACGATCGAGGCCGAGCAAATCGAAGACCTGCCCGGATCGCCGAAGTCGTGGGAGCGGATCGACGATGGTTGGAGAGTAGTTCCATTTCCCAATACTCGCCGCGAGTACTTAGAGTGGGCGATTCGTTTTCTTGGCACAACTGCAATGCGGGAGCCGAATTTCTGCTGTTTTGGTCTGCATGAGTGGGCAATGGTCTATCGCGAGGAGTATATCCGCCATTCCAAAGTGCCCCTCCGGCTAGATCGATCAGCGATTGCCTCGGTCGTTGACTCGCAAAATCTGCTTTGTACACATTTCGATGCTTTTCGGTTTTTCACCGAGCCCGCGCGAAAACGCAATCAAACCGCATTACGCCGGGAAACTACCGTTGAAATGGATCAATCGGGGTGCATCCACGTGAACATGGATCTCTATCGGTTCTGTTATAAAATCGCGCCTTGGATTGAATCGGAGCTTTTGGCGGATGCCTTTGAGCTCGCCCGATTCGCCCGCGAGATCGACATGCGAGCTAGCCCGTACCAGCTGCGGGATATGGGATTCGAACCGATTCGCGTGGAAATAGCGGACGGCCGCGCTGAGTACGTCCGGTTACAGCGAAAGGTCTTCGAGCGTGCCCGACCCATCCGACATCGAGTGCTAGCGGCGTATCGGCGGCTGTTGGCCTAGATTTGCGCCGAACCATTGTTCGGATTTCCAGAGCCCTTTGAGCAACTCCTTACCCGGCTAACGATCCCGAGCGAAGGCGCTGATTCGCCATCGTTTGGTAGAGTCGATCTTGCGTGCCGATCGCCTTGAGTTGCGTAACCTTGGTCCATTCTTCGCGAGCCTCGGCCTTTTCGCCCATCGCTTCCAAAGCTTTGGCGTATTCGGCATGGTGGATAATCCGTTGCGGGGCGAACTCGATCGCCTTTTTAAAGTTGGAAACTGCTGCCTGGGTCGAAGCCGGCGGCATCTGTCCATACACTAGTTCAGCAATTCCTTTCAGAACTGGATTGAGCGTTGCCAGTTCGAAATTCCAGCGGGCCAGGATCAAATGTCCGTAATCGTTGGAAGGGTCAAGTTCCAAGCCTTTGGTTACTTGTTGATAGATTTGTTTCGAATATTCGACCCGAGATTTCTCGTCAACGAACCAACAGATCTGGCCATAAGCCGCTGCGAGCGCGATGCGGGCCTGCGCGTCATTAGGAATCTTGGCGACGGCTTTTTTACCAAATTCGACCGCTAATTCGGCATCTTTTCGTTTCGTGGCCTGGTCCGAAATTTCCTGGATGTGCCGCGTGTATAAACTGCTCAGCCGTTTTTCGATCTGTGGGTTGTCTGGAGAAGTGCTATCCGCTTGCTTTAATACCTTGATGGCCGATTCGGTCTCTCCTTGATTCTCGAATTGATCCGCCTGCTGAATGAGCGGCTCCACCTCTTGGGTGAGCCCGGCTTCACAGAGCGCAGCGACAGCCACGAAAACGATCAAGTGCTTCATGCATGTATTCCCCCTGCTTTGCTGAACGAGAAGTCCGCCCAATTTCCCTGGCGTTGAAACCCGCTCATTCGCAACACTGCTGGGTACCTATTGCGCAGAAGTGTACGCTTGGCCATTCCATTTTATGATCAATCCTCAGTTTGCGAAAAAAACCGCCGCTATCGTCGGGTTCTGTGCCGTCGGTCTGGGAGCCTTCGGCGCCCATATGCTTCGGGGGCATCTGGAGAGTCTCGGGACGACCCAAACCTGGCAGACCGGCGTTCTTTATCATCTGGTTCACGCGGCCGTTCTGTTAATACTCAGCGGATGGCGTCCTATTCCAAAGTGGAGTTTTTCACTGTTGTTAGCCGGAGTAATAATTTTCAGCGGGTCACTCTATTTGCTCGCTGTGACCGGGTTTCGGTGGTTTGGCGCAATCACCCCGCTAGGCGGGCTGGCAATGTTGGCGGGCTGGTTTGCTCTTTGCCTGAAACCCAAAGAAATTTGATCGTTACCGGTGCAGCTCAGATTTCAATGGCGGGTATCGCCCTAGCCGTCATGTGCGAGGTCTGGGTTCTACGAGCGCTCCCAAAATGATGGGCTTGGGTTTCAGCGCTTCAAGGCCTTAGCGGCTTCTCTTTGATCCTCCCGGTCTTCTCGGTCCGTTGCCGTCAACTGAAGGACTTTCTGATATTCGGCGCGCGCTTCTTCCTTTTTCCCCATCCGATCTAGCGCTTGGGCGTACGCGAAGTGGTGAACGATCAGGTTGGGAGCGATCGAAATCGCTTTTTTGAAGTATTCGACCGCCTTTTCTTGCGATGACGGGGGAACCTGACCGTAAATCATCTGGGCGATTCCTCGCAGAATTGGATTCAGATTGGACATTTCAAAATTCCACTTTGCCAAAACCAGGTACGCCAAGTCGTTTTTCGGATTGAGTTGGACCGCCTTCTCCGCCTCGCGTTGGATCACCCGGGAGTATTCCATTTTTGTCCGGTTATCGACAAAGTCGGTAATCTTGCCGGACGCAATTGCCAGCGATAGATGGGCGTCCGACGAATTAGGGGCTTTTTCCACGGCGCGTTTTGCGTATTTGAGCGCTGTTTGCGCATAAGCTTCTTTCTGTTTGTCGTCTGAAGTGACGTCCACCAATTCCGAATTCACATTAGAAATCCGGTAAAGAATCTCTGGATTTTCCGGATCACTCTGTTCGGCCGCCTTGAGCACTTGGAGCGCTTCAGTTAGACGGTCCGAATCTTCGAGTTTATCGGCCCTCTGCAATTCGGCTCGGATATCGGTCGCACCCCAGGAGGGCTGCGCAAAAAGGAACAATGCCAGCCCGCACAACGCCGCGGAGAGTCGACCGTACACCATGGATCCGGATAACACCGTTCCTGGTTGGAATCTAGTGCTCTATCTCCATTGGAGTCCGTCCTCCGCTGGGCGTAAGGAAACGGAGCAGAGGTGCTTCAGTGGACGGCCAATCTGAAAACAAAGGAATTGACAGACGCAGTGGGGGACAATAGCTTCCCTGCTCTTTTTTACCGACCAGAAATGAAGACCTTTTCAGCCAAAGCGAGCGATGTGGATCGCAAATGGTATATCGTCGACGCGAAAAACCAGCCTCTTGGGCGTATCGCGGTCAAAGTAGCAAGTCTGTTGCGTGGCAAAGGGAAGGCAATCTTCACGCCTCATGTTGATACGGGAGATTTTGTCGTAGTGATCAACGCGGAAAAGGTACTTCTTAGCGGCAAGAAAGAACTTCAGAAAGAGTATACGAGCTTTTCCGGCTATGTCGGAGGGCACAAATCGGAAAACGTCCAACAGCGCCGTGCCCGTCGTCCGGAGCTATTGGTCGAGCGCGCGGTGAAGGGCATGATTCCTCACAACCGGCTGGGTCGATCGGTTTTTACTAAGCTGAAGGTTTATCGCGGTGATCAGCATCCGCACGAAGCACAACAACCGATTCCCGTCGTTTAATCCAAAAGCATCAGAAACAAGCATTTTATGGCAGAGACATTTTCCGCTACCGGTCGCCGCAAGACCTCTGTTGCCCAGGTGCGCATCTCACCAGGCTCGGGAAAAATCGAAGTAAACGGGCGTCCGTTTGAAGAATATTTCCCGACAGCTCCTCTGCAATTGACTGTGCTTAAACCCTTTGAAGTGACCAAAACCACGAACGCATTCGATGTCCAGGTGAGAGCCTCTGGTGGCGGTCCTACTGGCCAAGCCGGGGCAGTTCGTCTCGGCATTGCGCGGGCATTGCTCGAAGTAGATGCGACCATGCGGCCGGCATTGAAGGAAGAGGGTCTGCTCACCCGAGATCCGCGAATGAAGGAACGAAAGAAGGCGGGCCAGCCGGGTGCACGCAAGCGCTTCCAATTCTCGAAGCGTTAGTCGGAGCAGGCGCACCTTTCCAGGTTGCGAAACGTCGCAGCTCTCGCAGGCTGGAAGCCGCCTTGGCAGACTACGGCGCGCCCGAGCCTGTGGCGAGTATCCGATAGTGCGACGCGGCTACTTTAACGGACCCGGTTGCTTTTGGGCAGCCGGGTCGCTAGCTTAAACGCTAACGATGTCTTCTCAGATTGATCCGACGCTTCATCAACCGAAGAAACCGGACTGGATTAAGGTGCGGTTACCCTCAAATCCAGCCTTCTTTTCGACCAAGGCGTTGATTTCGGATTTGCGGCTGCACACCGTTTGCGAATCTGCCCAGTGTCCAAATCGCTGGGAATGCTGGAGCCAGGGAACGGCCACCGTAATGATTGCCGGAGAGCGATGTACTCGGGCATGCGGATTCTGCGCTGTATCAACTGCGAAGCCGTTCGCGCTCGAACCGGACGAACCGGACCGAGTGGCCGAAGCAGTGCGTCGGCTCGGATTGAAACATGTAGTGGTTACCGCGGTGGCGAGGGACGATCTAGCGGACGGTGGAGCTGCTCATTTTGCTAAAACGATCCTAGCAATTCGGGACATTCAAAAAGGCATTATCGTGGAGGTCTTAGTCCCGGATTTCAAAGGAGATGAGGCTTCAATTGAGACGGTCCTCGCGGCTGCGCCCGATATTTTTAATCATAACCTCGAGACAGTGGAACGGTTGACACCCGCCGTTCGGTCCCGGGCGAAATATCGCTTGTCGCTGCAGGTGTTAAAACGAGCGAAACAAATCGATCCAGATGTTGTGACCAAGAGCGGCATTATGCTCGGACTAGGAGAGACTGAAAACGAGCTGTTCCAGGCGCTGGACGATCTGCGGGAGGTCGGCGTGCAAGTCTTAACGATGGGACAGTATTTGCGCCCCAGTCCGAAACATCTCCCGGTAATCGAATATGTCACGCCCCAAACTTTTGAATTATATCGGGAGATCGCGCTGAAAAAAGGTTTCGATTATGTGGCTTCCGGTCCGCTAGTCCGAAGTTCCTATCACGCGGCTGATTACCATCCGGTGGCTCGAAGGCGTACTAGCTAGCTGCCTTGCTGCATGCTTCAAGCAACCAGGGAAAACGTATGCGCAATCATCCCTGCTTTCGGTGAGGAGCGGTTTATCGGAGCGGTGGTGCGCGGCGTTCTTCAGCACCTCGATCATGTCGTCGTGGTTGATGACCACTCGCCGGATCAGACCGCGCAGGTCGCTCGCGAGGCTGGGGCTGAAGTCATTCGTCACTCGGAGAATTTGGGCAAGGGCGCAGCGATTAAGACGGGTCTGGGTAAGGCGGCAAATAGTTTCGGATTTTTTCTCTTTATGGATGGCGACGGTCAGCATGATCCGGCCGAAATTCCAAAATTTTTGAGGAAAGCCACCGAGACCCAGGCACGCCTCATTGTCGGCAACCGGATGCGGAATATAGTGACTATGCCGGCTATTCGTCGATGGACGAATAAGTTCATGTCGTGGCAGATCAGCAAATTATGCCGCCAAGAACTGCCGGATAGCCAATGCGGTTATCGAATGGCCCGCTACGAGCTGCTTCCACTCTTGCGTGACTGCAGCGACGGATTTGCGTTTGAGACCGAGTGCTTATTACTAACCGCTCGCAATGGATTTCAGATCGAATTCGTGCCGATTCGGACGATTTATCGGGATGAGCGAAGCAAGATCAAACCGATGCGAGATACCTGGCGCTATATCAGCGTTTTGGCCAAATACCGCTCCAGTTCGGGCCGCTAGGCCCGAAGCTTTGGCATGCGCGTCAACTTAAGGGAAAGGGAGATCCGCCGCGGCGAGTCGTCTTCGTATACTTCCCAGTCTTATGTTGATGGATGATACCCTGGCCCGCAAAGAGCGCGCCTCCTTAGCATTTCCGCGATTCTTGCCAGCTACCGCTGGGTGCCAGTAGCCGAAGCGTTTGGCGAATTGGCGAATTCCTTCTTTAACTTTTCCACGATGGCCGCATCTCCTTTTTGGCGCTTCTCCTGCGTCTCTTTTGCGAGCTGTTCTTCCAGCTTCCGGCGCTCTTGCAGATAGAGCTTACGAAATACTTCGCGTCCATCTTCGTTCAAACGGAGTCCAGATTTTTGGTAGGCTTCGGTCGCCGATTCTTCTTCCTTCTGCTGTCGCACTCGTTGTCTTTGCCGAAGCACATCGCGTTCGTCCGGACTCAAGGCCAGCCAACGATGAAGGTTCTGCAGCACTTTTTGCTGTTGTTCTGGCGTCAATTGTTCGATTGAACGGCGCAGATCTTCCAGTTTAACCGAAGCAGACGGTTGCGCAGTGGTGGTCGGGGTTTTGGCCGAAGTCGCGGGCTGGGGGGTCGCAGTCGGAGTCGGCGTTTGTCCGTATCCGCTTGCGACTGCTGCGATGAGAAGGATCAATGCGCCGAAGAATCGAGCCATACCGAGGATTCTTCTGACGACATTACTACGTCGAGATCGGCGATAACCTCGAGATCACCCGGCTCAGTTTGAGCAACCACCACCGGCGGAAGATCGGCCGGATGATGTGAAGAGAGCGAAAAATGAGCGAGGAAAACAGCCATCGCGCCCGCCAACGCGCCGGGGAGTCCGTAACGCAGCCAATTACGCCAGAGCGACCTTCGCTTCTCGTCGGCTCGTCGAGCGGCAGCTACCACCTTAGCCGCGAAGAAGGGAGAAGGTGCTGATCTCTTTGCTTTTCCCAGCAATTCCCACAGATCGTCATTTTCTTGATCCTTCATCTTCCAACATTGAACCCACCTTGGAAGAGAAAGTTTCGTAGCCGCTCGTTCCAAGCGCCAAGTTTCTGGACAATTGGGTAAGAGAACGCTATTTCGGCTCTTGTAAACAAAAAGCTCTACTCGCCAGCTTCGAGGAAGCCTTCGAGTTGTCGAATTCGGGTCGGATGCCGCATCTTACGGAGCGCTTTGGCCTCAATCTGGCGGATCCGCTCGCGCGTCACCTTGAACTGGCGACCGACCTCTTCCAGCGTGCGGCTATAGCCATCCACCAAACCAAAACGCTGCTCCAGAACCTGTCGCTCTCGTTCAGTGAGCGTGTCGAGCACGTCACGTATCTTCTCGCGAAGCAAAACGATCGCCGTCATGTCGCTGGGATTATCGGCTCCCTTATCTTCAATAAAGTCGCCGAAGCTGGTATCGTCACTGTCGCCAACCGGAGACTGTAGTGAGATCGGTTGCTGGGCCATCTTAAGCACAGCTCGTACTCGCTCGACCGGAAGCTGGATCTCTTCAGATACCTCTTCTGGTGTCGGTTCTCGCCCATATTCCTGAACAAGCTGCTTTTGTACTCGCATCAGCTTATTGATGGTCTCGATCATATGGACCGGGATGCGAATTGTCCGCGCCTGATCAGCGATCGAGCGAGTGATCGCCTGGCGAATCCACCAGGTTGCGTAGGTGGAAAATTTATACCCGCGGCGATACTCGAATTTCTCCACCGCCTTCATGAGGCCCATATTGCCTTCTTGAATCAAATCGAGAAACGAAAGCCCGCGGTTGGTGTATTTTTTCGCAATGGAAATGACCAATCGGAGATTGGCTTCAACCATTTCGGTTTTCGCCTTTAGCGCCTTTCGTAGCCAGCTTTTGAGCTCGCGATATTGCTCGAGAAATTCTTCGGAGCGCTGCCAAGCGTTACATTCCATTTCCCGCAGCCGATTTTTGTACTGTGCCAGTTTCTCTTTCCCGGTGATTCCAGCATGTTCGGCCCGTGCAATTTCGGCATGGAGATTAGAAAACAGGCGCTGCTGGTCGTCAGCCAATTGGACAAATTCCTCGGTAACTTTCTGTTTGAAATAAAACCGGGGATAAAGCTTCATCAACGCGGTGTGCGAGCGCTGGAATTCGGTGCGGGCCGCGCTCTCTTTATTGGTTCCGCGCGCCGATACCCAACCCCGATAACGCGCTTGAGCGTCCTCGCCCGCACGTTCTACCTGAGCGCAGAGTTTAGGTAGAGCCTTCATGTAGCGCTCCCGGCTCTCGATCTTTTTATCGAGGATCACTCGATCGAATCTTTCTCGCCCTTCAATCAGCTTCTGAGCGAGGTCCAGATGTGCGCGGGCGATAAACCCAAATCGGGTGATGAATTTCTGGACCATCAGCTCTGCATCTTCGATCCGTTTGGAGATCTCGACTTCTTGTTCCCTGGTCAACAGCGGCACCTGGCCCATCTGTTTAAGGTACATTCGGACCGGATCATCGAGGATATCGAGTTTCTGGTCTTTTTCGTCGTCCTCATCATCGAGGTCCTTCTTGCCATCTTTGAAACGGTCGACCTCGGATGCGTCGATAATCTCAACTTCCATCGAACGGAGTCGACCAAGAATCTGCTCCATCTCGTCCGGATCGGCCATTCCTTCCGGAAGCGCTTCGTTGATATCGTCGTAAGTGAGGTAGCCCTGTTCTTTGGCCAGCTTCACCAGCTCGCGCAGTCGCTCTTGCAAGTCAAAACCTGAATCAGACTGCAGCAATCGACCGTTTAGCGGCTGGGTTCCGTTGGCGCCGGCCTCGGCGATCGCTCGTTGCGGCAAAGACGGAGATTTTTCCGCTTTGTTCTTATTTGAAGGGACGTCTGTTTTATTCACCTTGGGTGATCTCTGGGGAGGCGCTGCCTTGCGCTTGGGAGCGTCGATTACTGTCCTCGATTTTGCGGTCCGAGCTTTCTTTGCTTTTGAGGAAGTCACCTTTGCCATATCCACGCTCGATCAAACTTAGATCCTATCCGTCGGGAAGTGACTGTCTATGAGACGAAAGATTAACACAACTCAAGACGCCCAGCTCGAAAGTCGCGAAATATGAGTGATGAGACTTTCGAGGTCAAGGACTTCTTGATTCCCATTGGATTCCTATCGACCGGACTTTCGTCTAGTTTAATGAAGTTTTCCAGGCACTTTGGGCGAGAGCAATGATTTGTTCGAGGTCATCAATTTCATTAATTTCGGCCAGACTGGTGGAGCGCTCATCGGTCGATCCCTCGCTTAGTCGAACGACACTTAACAGGCGCTGCCTGCGGGAGTGCAGCTCGGCCAGTGCAAGTTTCGTCCAGTACTCGGCACAAACGGATTCCTCAATCGGCCGGCGTTTCAAAATCTGAGATAAGGCGGCAACCTCGGCTTTTTCCAAGCCGGCGAAAAAAGTCGCAATCGAGTTGGGTACCTCTGGCTGAACGGCAGAACTGAGGATTTTTTGGAGAAGTTCAGTTCCGCCGATTGGCTCCAGGATTGCTAGCCAAGGCTGTTCGCGAATCCACCGAAGTAAGCTCTGATCGGTCAGAGTCGCATGACAAAGCGCCGCAATTTTTTCTTCGGGAAGGATGGCCTTATTCGCTTCAGAGCCAAAATTAGCGTCGCGGCCAGAGGAGTTTCTGCGATTTTGCAGGGACACTTGATCCAGCGATTCGCGGGGTAATCTAAGCCGTTGAGCGAGTCGCATGATCATCGTATCGCGAAGGACGGGATCAGGGACTAATCCTGCAAATTGCGCGACGCGACGGGCGAGAGCTACCCGGCGTGCGACGGATTGATTACCGGTGCCAGCTAAACCTCGCTCAATCTCGAAATCAAAAAAATCCTTGGCCTCTGTGATCAGGGCGCGAAAGGTTTCTCCGCCACCTTTGCGTATGAGTGAGTCGGGGTCTTCGCCAGCCGGCAGCACACCAATTCTGACCTGTAGTCCAGCGGCATAAAGGATCTCCAGCGCTCGCTCGGCGGCTCGTTCACCGGCCGCGTCAGCATCGAAAAAAAGGATGACTTCTTCGGCGAAGCGTTTCAACAAAACGGCATGGCGCTCGGTCAGTGCGGTTCCTTGGGGTGCGGTCACGTTCTCGATTCCAGCCTCGAAAGTAGTGATCAAGTCAATTTGCCCCTCTAACACAATAGCTTGGCGAGAGTGCGCAATAGCCCGCTTTGACTTGGAAAGACCAAATAAAATATTCCCTTTCGAAAAGAGCGGCGACTCTGGAGAATTGACATATTTGCCTCCAGTTGCGTTTGGGTTAATCTGCCGGCCGCTGAAGGCAATAACCTCTCCTAGATCGTTCGTGATCGGGAACATCAAGCGGTGGCGGAACCGGTCATAACATCTAGCACGGGGATTGTTTTCATCTTTGGGTTTTACCAGTCCGCCAAGAATGAGCTCTTCTCTGGAAAAGCCACTTTGTTCTCCCCACTCGGTGACTGCGGTCCACGAATCGGGCGCATAGCCAATTTGCCAGCGCTTAGCGATTTCAATATTCAGCCCGCGCTCGCTGAGATAACTGCGAGCCGCCTCGGCGGCTCGCGTTCTCAGAAGGTTACGATGAAACCAGTTGGCCACCTCGAAATGCAATCGTAGCAAGCGCTTTCGTAGAGTCTGTTTTTCTGCCTCCTCAGCGCTAAGTTCCTCTTGTTGGATGGCAACACCGGCTCGAGTCGCCAATCGTCGGACGGCCTCGGGAAAGTCAACATGTTCATACTCCTCAACAAACTGGATGATCGATCCCCCGCGTTGGCAGCCGAAACAGTAGAACGTCTGCTTATCCGGACTCACATAAAACGAGGGCGTCTTTTCCTGATGAAACGGACAGAGAGCGCGAAATTCAGTGCCGGCCCGTCGAAGCGGGAAATAACTGCCGATTACGTCAACAATATTGAGTGCGGCCGTAACCTGCTCAATCGTCTCTGGCGAGATGCGCGGCATAGTTTAAATGTGCATCGACCGAGAAGGATAGATCGCCAGCGGTGTCGGAGTCCAATGAGAAGAGCGCCGGGAAATGAAGAAGGCATGCCAACGGTCGATTACTGACTAATTCTCGGGCGTTTGCCGATGATGGATCGGATCGTTTTCGGCGCTACCGGCGTTACCGTCGCTCTCTTAGCCTCCGGCCACCATTTGGACGATTTCGATTGCATCTCCTTCGGTTACCACGGCGGTATGAAAATCGTGTCGTGCGATCACATTTCCATTTTGTTCAATTAGTGCTGAACTGGATGGAATACGCAACCCGTTGAGCAGTTCGGCAACCGTGCGGACCGAGTCTATCTCTTGCAAGTTGCCGTTGATATGAATCTTCATCCTTTAGCGATTGCTGTATCCCAATCTTTCCAAACCGGTTCCAGACCAAGTTGGGAGATGGCCTCCGCCACTTGGCTTGGGGTGCGATTATCATCGATAGCGAATTGCGGTTCCGCGCCATCCGAGCAGATCTCGGCTTCGCTGAACCTGCCGCGTACGGTGTAATGGAGAGAGGTCCGCCCCTGTCCGGTGTAACCACCGGGAGCAGTACAGCTGCCGGCGCTCATCGTGGTCACGCCGAGATTCATGAGTAGATCGCGGAGTGCGGCAGGCTCCCTTGTACTCAGAACGATCCCGATTTGGGGGAAACTGATTCGGAACGCGCAAAGAAGCTGGATGAGATCGCGGTCGGATAATTTTACTTTGGGAGTGAATCCGCCCGCCGCTGGCCGTAACCGCGGGAGAGCGATCGTAATCTGAGCTCGCCAGCAACGACGCAGCAAATACTCGACGTGCTCGGCCAATCTGAGCGCCTCCTGTCTCCAATCCGACAAACCGAACAACGCGCCAATGCCGAGGCGTCGAAAACCGGCATCGTACCCGCGTTCCGGACATTCGACGCGCCAATCAAAGTCACGCTTTGGCCCAGCGGTGTGCAGCGTCGCATATACATCGCGATCGTAGGTCTCCTGATAAACGACAAGCGCTTCGGCGCCCGCTTGAACCAGTGGGCGATAGTCCTCGGTCTCAAGCGGCGCGATCTCAATTCCGATCGATGGAACGATTTGGCTCACTCGCTGAATAACCTCTTCCACATAGTGATTTGGGATAAATTTCGGATGTTCGCCCGACACCAAAAGCAAACTACGGAATCCGCGTTCCGCCAGATAACGGGCTTCTTGCTCGACCTGATCGAGGGTTAGGGTGACGCGGAGAATGCGATTATCTCGCGAAAATCCGCAGTACACGCAGTTGTTGATGCATTCGTTTGAGAAATAAAGCGGCGCGAAAAGACGCATTGTCCGGCCGAAAAATCGCCGGCTGATCGACTGGGACTGCCGAGCCAGGTCGGACAAATCGGCGTCGTCAGTGGGTTCCAACCGGCGGGAAAACTCGGTGAGGATCCGGCTTACACGACGAGAGGGATTCTTCAGCAGCGTGGCAAAAGTCATGACCTACAACATCAAGAACCCGACGCACCAGTCGGTGCTTTCCGAGTTAGGTTAAATTAGCTGGGTTAGGCCTGTGCACAAGACCGACCTATGGGCCCGATATGCCCCCCTGTTTCTGATCGGACCGATCCGAATTATCCTGCGGCGGGACCCTTCGCTAGATAATTGGGAAAACGCGATTTTAATTCCGACAACGTTTTGCTCGCCTGGTCTTGGTTGCCCGCCTGCTGGAAGGCATGATAAGCCTTTTCCAGAGCTCTTGGAGTCACCTCTGGATCTTCGTACAAAACGGCAACGCTGAGATATGATTTGGCGGCATTCTCGTAATTGCCTCGAGCAAATTCAATCTCCCCGATACCCATACGCGCCTCTGCGTTGAGCCGACCTTCTGGTTGCAGATTCAACGCTTGTTCCGCGGCCTTGGTTGCATCGTCGAACTGCTTCGCTCCAAGCTGAGCCAAAGCTAAGGCGATAAAGCCTCGAGCCCGATCGGCCGGGTCGGTGGCCTGTTCCAAATAGGTTTTCGCGGCGGGAATCGCTTCGGAGAAAACTTGTAACTGGTTCTCTGAATTAGCCAGCGTTAGCCAAACCACCTTGTCAAAGGCGGTCTTGTCTAAATTCTTTGCGATCAGGCTGAGATATTTGGCGGCGCCGTCGTACTGTTTGGCATCATAGAATAAGCCGCCCAACCAGCGACATGCGTCGGCCACCAGCGAGATTCTTTTGGGATCATTTTTTAAGAAATTATCGACCTCTCTGGCCGCATCGGAAGGCTGGTTCAGCGTCTGATAACAATAGATTAGCCGCAAAGAGACCTTCTCGTCGTACTCGGTGGGATTGCGTTTCCGCGCATCAATCAACGGAGCGATGGCGTCGGCATACCGTTTTTGGTCGAACGCGGTCCATCCAATCCAGTAGCTAGCCTGGGCGGCGCCGGAACTGTTGGGGAACTCTTTGAGCAACTGCTGGAAAGTATCATTCATCCCTGCGTACTCGCCCTGTTGCCCCAGGGTAAGAGCTTTCTGGAGCAAAGCTGTTTCTCGTTCTTCCGAATTGCCGTTACTCTGAATGATGGTTGAAAAATCTTTCAGCGCCGCACTGTAATTTTTCGTTTCCTGGTAAAGGAGCGCTCGTTTCAATAGTGCTTTTGAGACGTTCTTGTAGTTTGGAAAATGATCGATTAGCCCGGAAAAAGCTTGGATCGATCGCTCCTTGTCTTGAATCTGGCTAAGGGCGTAGCCAGCCGCATAGTAACAATCCGCTTTGTAAGCGTCCGGCAGCGAGGAGTTGACCAGCTCTAGATAAAGCTTTGCGGCCAAGGCGAAATCGTTCTGTTGGACCAGTGCCTGCGCCTTCAGTAATTTGGCTTTGTCGGCGCGATCTCGAGCGGGGCCGGTGGCGAGGTAACTGTCTACTTCTTTCACCAGACTCGGATCGCGCAGTTGGTCGAGCGATAGCAATCGCTGATATCGTGCGTCGATTGCTTCAGGAGTGGCGGAATACTGGCGGATAAGTTGATTATAGATTTCCAGCGCTTTCTGGTGTTTGCCCATTTGGCGATAAGAATTCGCGACAATCAACAAAACACCCGGTTTGGTATCATCGCCTAAGGCATTGAGGTTCTTGGCGTACGAATCAAGAATCTGAGAAAACTTATCGCTATCATACTCTAGCCGCATCAGTTCGAGTTGTGCGATCTGCTTCCATTTGCCTTCCGCATTGAGCGCGATCGTGGATTTAAAAAGTTGCTCCGCCCGATCGCGCTTCTTCAAATCCTCTGCCAGAATTCCCGCCCGGGTCATCGCCTCCGCTTTCACCACTGGCTTAACCGCATCGCTGGCAAGATTCTCAAAGAGGTCGAAAGCCTGTTGTTTCTGGTTAGTCTCGAGAGCAAAGTAGGCAACCGAGAGACGCGCGGCATCACGATATGGATTATTCTCCTTGGTCCGCGCTACCTCTTCGTACGCTGTCTTGGCATCGTTTTTCTTATTCGTCAGCTCCAGGCATTTCCCCTGGTAATAACGGGCAGTAATCTTTATCTCCGGCGATTTCGCATTCTCATAGGCTTTTGCATAAAGCGAAGCGGCGGTTTGGAATTCCTTTTGATCGAAAGCACGAGAAGCGAGTCGAAAAGCGGCGCTACCGACGAATTCTCCGGTCCCGATTTCCGAAATCAGCATTCGGTAAGTGTTTATTGCCGGAGCATCTTGCCCCAATTTTGAATAGCAATCGGCTAACCGATACATGGCAGAGGGCCGAGCAGAGTCGCCAGGATACTGGCCCAGATACTTTTCGTACTCGGGTGCCGCCAGGTCGTACAGTTTACGTACGTATAGACCGTCGGCGATGGCGAGCTGTGCTTTGGCCGGATCCGTCGCATTCTCTCCCTCCGGATTGCCACTCGGAGCAAGACGAATTTCATCGTTGGCTACCCGGCTCTTAGTGTTCTCATCCGGCTCTGCTGCGCTTCCCGATGAAGCCGAATCGCGCTTACTTTCGGCCGACGATTGAGTCGGGATTTTTTGATTCAGAATCGATTGCTGGCTCAGCGTGGGCTGGGGAGTAGCCGGATTGACCGGTAACGCGCGCGGCGCGTTGAACGGGTTGGGAGTCGGTGTAGCGGGAATTGCCCGTCGGACCTCCTGCGCGAGCGAAGTCGCTAACGTGCCCATGAATATGGCGCACACTATCGGAAAGCGGATCTTCATTGCTCGGGCTTTCCCGTCGCAAAGGCTACGTTCCAAATATCTGCTTGCCGACAAATATCCAGCACCTCGACGATGTGTTTATAGTCTACCGCTTCGTCTCCACGAACGATCACGGCCTGATCGGGATAAAGCTGAGAAAGCTTCCTCAGTTGATCCAAAAGCTCCGGACCGGTTTTCGCTTGCCGATTCACGACGATTGCGCCGTCCGATTTCACGTTAATCACGACCTGTCCGACGTAGGGTTGGGGCTCGTTCGCCTTGGCCGCACTCGGCACCCGGACATCTAGTTCGTTTTCGGCCAGCGCGAAATTCCAGGTAACGATAAAAAACACGAGGACGACCAGCAGAATGTCGACCATCGGGGCGATCATGAAACCGAAAGCTTGGGGTGGTTCAGCCTGACGACGAAATTTCATCGGACTCAAAGATCATCGTTTTCCAAAACGCTCGAAGGTTCACTCCGGCGAGCGCGTTGAGAGCCGATGATGTTGAGGATGTGAGTTGTGGCGGCTTCTAAATCGGAAATCATCGAAGACACCCTCCCTCGGAATAGAGAATAGAATGCCATAGCGGTGATGCCGATGATCAAACCGGCGGCGGTCGTCACCAGCGCTTGGGCGACGCCTCCGGCCAGCAGCATTTGTCGCGGCTGAGTGGTGTTGCTGGCCAGAACCCCAAACGAGTTGATGATGCCAACCACCGTCCCGAGCAGACCCAACATGGGAGAGAGCGTAGCGATATCTGCAAGATAGATAATACGTTGATTGAGGCTGCTGGCGACCCGTCCACCTTCGGTCTCAGCAACATCGCGAATGGCCGAGGGAGGTGCAGAAGGATGTTTGGTGGCAAAGTCGAGAGTGCGTGAAATGATCCTCGCAATCGCCGTCGAGTGGCGATTGGAGACCGCAATGAGCCCGAGGTAGTCCTTTTTTCTAAGGAGTGCTTCCGCGGTTTCCATAAACCTGTGCGTAACGACACTGCTCCGGCGCAGACTAATCAGACATGCGAGAATCAGAGCCAGGGTGAGGACCGAGGCAAGAACCAGGGGGATCATCACCCAACCGCCGGCCTGCAGCAGCTTCAAAACTGTTTCCTGAGTGACACCGGGGCTCGGGGTCGCCTGCGCTTCCTGAGCGAGAAATGGTGGACACAGAAAAAGAAGGCAATTCATTTCGATCGCGATTATTTAAACGCACGAACCGGTGAAGTGCAAACCGGATCGGTGCAAGACAGTCCAGGTGCGCCGTGAACCTGCCCAACTGAGTCTGCTTAGACTTTCGCGCCTGGACAGGTTATTTTTGCGACGATGGAATCGGTCTTCCTCCAGGAAAAGCCGGACATAAACCTCAAACTCCGAGATGTGCCTCACAAACCGGGCGTATATCTCATGAAGGACCGGCTCAAGCGGGTGATCTATGTCGGCAAAGCGCGTGATCTGCGTAAGCGCCTGAGCCAATATTTCATGCCGTCGCGGAAAATGACGGCCGATCTCAAGACGCGAGCCTTGCTCGACAGTGTCTGGGATTTTGAAGTTCACGAGGTGCGCAGCGAACCGGAAGCGCTGCTGCTCGAAGGCAAATTGATCAAAGAATTTCGACCTAAGTACAACATCAGTTTTCGCGATGATAAGCGGTTCCTGTTGGTCAAAGTAAATCTTAATGATCCGATTCCCCGGTTCCAGCTGACGCGGCTAAAGAAAGAAGACGGGTGTCGCTACTTCGGTCCCTTTGCCCATGCCGGTGCTCTTCGGTCGACTCTCGGCTGGATGCGTAAACGTTTTGGAATCAGGTCGTGTCGGGTGTTTGAACCGGGCGAGTCTGACTATCGACGCTGTCTCGATCACATCATCAAAAACTGCTCCGCGCCCTGCATTCGAAAGGTTTCCTTAGAAGAATATCGAGGGCGAGTAGTACAAGCCTGTGAGTTCCTGGAAGGTCAAAACCAGGAGTTGCTCAAACAACTCGAAGCCGAGATGAAGAAAGCGGCGGAGAAACTCGACTTTGAGCGGGCAGCTGAAATTCGAAACATGCTCGACGATCTCCGCAGAACGACCCGGCCAGCCCGGCGGTTCACCCGTGGATCACTACCTTCGACGATTGATCCGGCAGCAGATCTCGCGGCACTGGCCGATGCGCTGCTCCTACCCGGTCCGCCAACCGTAATGGAGTGTTTCGATATTTCGAACATTTCAACTACCCACGTCGTCGCGTCCATGGTCAGTTTCCGTAATGGCGTGCCGGATAAGGCAAACTATCGCAGGTACCGTATCCGAACCGTTTCCGGCCAGGACGATTTTGCCAGTATGGCTGAAGTGGTGAGGCGGCGATACTCCAGAGTGTTGCTGGAAGGCAGAGAGATCGCTCCCGAATTAGCGGAGTTCAACCAGGAGCCGGTCGACGAGGCGATGAAAAGGGTAGAGCAGATTCGGCCCGAACGGCTGGTCCGATTACCGGATTTGATCATCGTTGACGGAGGGAAGGGGCAGCTCAGTTCGGCATGCCGAGAACTGCAACGGCTTGGACTGGCCAGCGTGCCGATCATCGGTCTAGCCAAAGAATTCGAAGAGATCTATCGCCCGGGACGACCGCTCCCACTCTCACTGCCGGAAGATTCTGGGGCACTGCGATTGCTTCAGCGAATCCGAGATGAAGCGCACCGATTTGCCAATAGCTACCACCAACTATTGCTGAAAAAGCGGATAGCCGAGAGCGTCCTCGATGAATGTCCTGGCATTAGCGAAAATCGGAAACAGGCTTTGCTGAAAAAATTCGGTTCTGTCGAGCGCTTACGGAAATCGTCAGCCGAAGAGATAGCGACTATTGCAGGAATCAGCGGCAAATTAGCCGAGACAATTCTACGCTTTTTGAATCGCTGAGGGCAACGAACGAGAACGATCGTCAGCAGTTTGCATTGGTGTTCACTGACGTTCGTTGATGTTCATTGACGTTCGCTGTCGGTTCGCTGTCGTTCGCTGAAACCGCTAGGGAAAAGATTTGCGCCGAACCGTGACCGGTGTTGTCTTAGTCGCTCAATGATGCTGCGACTGTCCTGTTGGGCTTTGTTCCTAAGCCTTACTTCCCTATCTAACGCCCAAGAACCGAGCGCCAGCCCGAGTGCCTCTTCCGTCATAAAACCAAGCTGGGAAACGCAGCGGCAGGCCGCTGCGTACTTGTTGACTATTCCGGCCCCGCGCGGGTTGATCACTGACCGGAATGGATTGCCGCTCGCCCAAACTCGGGTCAGCTACAATCTCAGTATTGTTTTCCCAACTCCTTTGGAGTTTACCGATCAACAAGTTGTCGATTTTGCCGGGCGCGAGGCGAACCTGGCGAGGAGTCTTACGCAGCGGCCGCTAAATTATACGGCTGACTCGGTAATCCAGCACTATCGCAATCGTGGATTGATCCCGTTTGATATCGCGTCCGATTTGCCGGCGAGCGAAGTAGAAAAGATCAAGGATCATCTGCCTGAGGGCCTCAACCTGCGAGCCATATATCTTCGGACATATCCCCAGGGATCGCTCGCCGGGCATATAGTCGGCTATACCGGCCGGACCAGCGGGGGCCAAACCAAGGCATTGCAGAATAATGATCTACTTTGGCCGGACAGCGAGGGGCGAGAAGGTCTCGAACAGACTTTCGACGACCAGCTCCGGGGCAAGGCGGGTGAGCTGAACCTGGTATTCGATAAAGAGGGGAAACTCACCGGGCAGCGCATCGCGTCTCCGCCGCAACCCGGGTACAATGTCGTAACGACGTTGGATGTCGAGATTCAGCGATTGGCGGAACAGATACTGAAGAAACGTTGTAAAAAGGGAGCGATGGTGGTCATGGATCCGCACACCGGAGAAATTCTGGCGTTAGCCTCCTGGCCAATGATCGATCCGAACGATTTCGTACCGAGTATCTCTGAGCAGAAATTCCAAAAACTAAACACTGATCCGAACATTCCGCTGCTCCCGCGCGCCTACCGTTCGGCCTATCCGGCAGGCTCAACGTTCAAAGTGGTTATGGGCGTGGCCGGATTCGAAAGCCATACGATCGAGCCGGATGATGAGTTTGATTGCCCTTCGGCGCTATCGATCGGCAACTTGGTATTTCACAACTGGAAGCGGAACGATGCTGGTGATTTGAATTTTCGGGATGCGTTGACTCAGTCATGTAACACCTGGTTTTACCAACTTGGTATTAAATTAGGCGCTTCGAAGATGGTCACCTGGGCCCAACGGCTGGGACTTGGGAAACGAACTGGAATCCCGCTGAACGGAGAGGCGGAGGGCCGCATTCCAACTGAGGATTACATGCAAGCCACTTACCAACGACATTTCTCATCAGGCGATCTGGCTAACTTCGCTATTGGCCAAGGGGATATTTTGATCACCCCGCTGCAAATGGCGCAAGTAATGGCGACCATCGCCAACGGGGGGACCTTATATCAAACCCACATTGTCCGGCAGGTCCAAACGCTCAACAGCCAGGTGGTGTACAGCTACAGCCCTCGCCCAAGAGACATTCTCGGTCTGAGCGCGGTAACTCGAGAAGAATTGCGTCAAGCTATGCTAGGAGTCGTGAACAGCAGCAACGGAACGGCCGGTTCCGCAGCCGTAAACGGCGTGAAGGTCGCCGGGAAAACCGGAACTGCCCAATGGGGACCGAAAAGCAAGGAACGCACGGCCGCCTGGTTTGCCGGCTTTGCTCCAGCTGATAACCCGCAATATGCTTACGCAGCCTTGTACGAAGGGGCTCCGGGCGAATATGCGCACGGCGGTACCAAAGCGGCGCCAATGATTGGCGATCTCCTCCGCGTCCTCTTCAAAGATCAGGCGAAGAACGGAGAAAAGCAAAAGACCGAGCAGGACGAAGAACCGCAGGACAATGAAGATCGGCAGATGGATCAAAGCAATTAAGGCTCTAATTTTGCGCACGTGCTTTGGTTTTTTGGGTTGCTGTCTTTTTTTTGCTTGCAATGTGTAAGTAAAATCCGGTTGCAGGCCTTTAGCTTTGCGGTGAGGCTCGCCGGATGCTTATTATGAAACGCACACGAATTATTCTTGCGGTCCTCGCAGTTTCGACGGCTGCTGCTTACGCCGCGGACGATAAGCCTAGTCCGTCTCCTGCCGGTTCCCCCGGAGCTGCAAGTTCGGCGTTAAAGGACGATAAGGATAAGCTGAGCTACGCTATCGGCACAGATATCGGCCGTACGCTTCTTCGCTTGCAGGTTGAATTCAGTCAGGGTGCACTGACTCAAGGGATCCTGGACATCCTAAACAAAAAGCCGACTGCTATGACCGAAGAGGAACTCACTCAAACAATGCAAGGCTTCCAGCAGAACCTGGCGCAAAAACAGGAACAGGAGATGGCTAAGAAGCAAGCGGACATGAAAACAGCAGCCGAGAAGAACAAAACTAACGGCAAACAATTTCTCGACGACAATGGAAAGAAACAAGACGTAACCACCTTGGCAGACGGCTTGCAGTATAAGGTCGTGAAGAATGGAACTGGAGACAAACCTAAGGACACCGACACCGTCGAAGTCAATTACAAGGGCACCTTTATCGACGGAAAAGAATTTGATAGCTCCGAAAAGAACGGCGGCCCGGTTAGTTTTCCAGTGAATGAAGTGATTAAGGGCTGGTCGGAGGCGCTCAAACTGATGCCGGTCGGCTCCAAATGGCAGCTTTTTATCCCTTCTGACCTTGCTTACGGAGATGAAGGCGAAGGAGAGGACATTGCTCCAGGTTCGACCTTGATTTTTGATGTCGAGCTTTTGAACATCAAGAAGG